>CAIUGQ010000398.1 GCA_903898725.1 uncultured Burkholderiales bacterium
CAGCAGCCGGCAGTGCACCGCCGCCTCGTCGTCCTCCTCGTCGTCCGCCACCCAGGCCGCCGACAGCGTCGACCAGAACGCATCGTCCGGCTTGCCCGCGCCCGCCTGCAGCCGCGCCAGGCACAGGAACTCGCAGGACTTGTCGGGAAGCGCCGGGTCGTCGAGCTGATCGCGGTAGTCCTCCTCGATGACGCCGGTCTGCGCGCCGGACAGCAGCGTCGCCAGGTCGCGCGCGCAGTAGCCGCAGCCCGGACAGCGCTGCACCTGGTGCACGAGGTTGCTGCGGGCCATGCCGGGCATGCGCGTGTCGAGATCGGGCGCGCCGATGGTGTTGGTGCTGCCGACGACGATGACCTCGGTGGAGTCGCCGCAGGCGGCGCAGCGGACGGTGTTGGCGAAGAGGGTGGTCATGGGGGTCCGGGGTGGATGGCTGCGATCGTCCTGCGGCTGCGCGATTGTCGCTCGAAGCGGTGGGGCGTCTTTGAAACGGGCGCTGCGGTTCGATGACCTGGGTCAGGGTTCATCGAGCGACCGCTCGTCAGTGGCTCCCTCTGCTGGCCATATCGGGCAAGGAGCACTTCGCCAGCGCATCCTGGTTGCCATGTCGCAACCCAGGCATTCCGGCGTAGGTCATATGCCGGATGTCCGATGTGCTGTCGGAGCGGATCATCGACGCGACCTGCCACATCGCGCCGCACGTCGCATGGACCAGCTTGCCGAATTGGGGTGTAGTGCGTATCGTGTGTATCGACGTCGATGAGCAGCCGAGAGCTTCTGCGTCGACTGCAGCGCGACGGTTGGGTGATCTGGGCCGTGCGCGGATCCCACCATGTCCTTCGACATCCTTGCAAACCGGGACACATCAGCCTGCCTCATCCGAAGAAGGATCTTGGCATCGGGCTGGTCAGGAAGCTGTTGATCCAGGCTGGCATCGAATCGAGCGCCCAATGAGATACCCCATCGCCATCGAACCCGGAACGCGTCGACGCGCCTGGGGTGTCGTCGTCCCCGACCTGCCCGGTTGCTTCTCGGCGGCCGACTCCGGTGTCGACGAAGCGATCGACAAGGCCCGCGAGGCGATCGCGGTCTGGATCGAGGCGGCGGTCGATGCGGGCGAGGCGATCCCCGTGCCGTCGTCGATCGATGCGCTTCGCAAGTCACCGGACTACGAAGGCTGGATCTGGGCGGTGGTCGACGTGGACCCGGCGATCCTCGACGAGACGGTCGAGCGCGTGAACATCACGCTGCCGCGTCGGGTGCTCGCACGGCTCGACGCGAAGGCGCGGCAGGCCGGGGCGACGCGGTCGGGGTTCATCGCGCAGCTCGCGCTGGCGGCGAAGTGAGGCTCGTGCTCTCTTTCTGAGTTGCTGCGGCGACGTTCGAGCCGGTTGCGACCTTTGGTCTAGGTCGTGATGCAGATGCGCGCTGGGGCGCCAGCGCGGACCATCGATCGCATGAACCTCCAATGCGCATCACCTTGGCCCGACTCCAGTCCGTCTGCTCGCGCCCCGGCCGGCCGGTCGATACGGCTGTGGCGAGCGGCCGACCCGAACATTCCTATTTTGGGTATGATCAAACCCAATATGGGAACGAAGAGTTCTTCGGGCCGCGCCGCTCGATCGATCGTCGAGCCAGTCGGGCTCGCGGGTGCCCTGTTCGGCGGAACGCAGCAGCGTGTGCTGGCCTTGCTGTTCGGCCAGCCGCATCGCAGCTTCTACGCGAACGAGGTGATCGCTCTGGCGCGCAGCGGTACGGGCGCGGTCCAGCGCGAGCTCGCGCGACTCGCGGAAAGCGGATTGGTCACTGTCCGTGCGTCGGGCAACCAGAGGCACTACCAGGCCGATCCGACGTCGCCAATCTTCGAGGAACTCGTGGCGATCGTACGCAAGACGGTCGGCCTTGCGGACCCGCTACGAGCGGCGCTGGCCGACTTCGCGGATCGGATCACAGGCGCGTTCGTCTACGGGTCGATCGCGAAGGGGAGCGACCGCGCGTCGAGCGACGTCGATCTGATGATCGTGTCGGACGACCTGTCCTACGCCGAGTTGTTCGGTGCGCTCGAAGAGGCGGGCCGAGCGATCGGGCGCACGATCAATCCGACCGTCTATTCGATGGAGGAATGGACGCGACGTCGCGAACGACAGGACGGGTTCGTCAAGCGCGTCTGGTCGCAGCCGAAGGTGTGGCTGTTCGGCGGCATCGATGAGCTCGGCGCTTGAAGCGCTGTCCGGGTCCGCCAAGCCCCTTCGTGCCGAGCCGTTCGACCCGGGTGAATTCGCGGGATTGGTGCGCTCGGGATCGGTCCGTCTGCGCGATGCTGCCAACACTGCACTCGCCCTGGAAAGCCGATTCGACCTTGCCTACAACGCGGCCCATGCCCTCTGCCTCGCAGCATTGCGCTGGCATGCGTATCGCCCAGCCAACCGATACATCGTCTACCAGCTGCTGCCGCATACGCTCGGACTCGGTCCGGAGGTGTGGCGTGTGCTGGCGAAGTGCCACGACATTCGCAACCGAAGCGAGTACGAAGGCGAACTCTCAGTCGACGAGCGCTTGGTGTCGGATCTCGTCACTGCGTGCATTCGTGTGGCCGAATCGATCGGCACCCTGGGCAAAACGGGCTGAGCATCGGCCGGACGCGACCGCTGCGCCCCCTCAATCAATCACCACCACCCTCCCGAACGGCGCCTCCACCATCCCCGCCGCCCCCTCCGGCACCGCCCAGATCACCGGCCAGCGCGGCCTGAAGCGGGCCGGGCCGTCGAGGTCCGTCAGCACGACGCCGATGTCCGGCCGCGCGGCATCGGCGGCCTCCAGCAGCGGCGTGAAGTCCGTGCCGCCGCGGCCCTGCACGGCGAGTGTGGACAGGCGCACCTTGCCCGGTTCGAAGCGTTCGATGCGGCGCACGCGATCGTCGCCGATCACCAGCACGAGGCCAGCCTCGGCGCGCCGCGCGATGGCCTCGATCTCGCGCACGAAGCGCTCGAGCAGCGCGTCGTCGATGGAGCCGGAGACGTCGGCGATGACGGTCAGTCGCGGCACGCGGCGGGTCGACACGGTGCCGGGCTCGAAAGGCATGCGGTGGCCGGCGCGGTTGCGGCCCTGGTTGGCGAGCCACGAGCGCGAGGGGCGGGACCACGACAGCTCGGGGCGCATCGACAGGCCGCGCGCCAGTCGCACGCGCAGCGTCTGCTCCCACGGCGTGCGGCTGCGCGGCAGGTCGGCGCCGAGGCTGCGCAGCATGGAGTGTTGGCCGTCGCCGGCATGCGCGCGCACGAGGCGCTCGGCCCACTCGCGCAGGCGCTCGGCCTCGCCTTCGGGGGGCTCGTTCTCGGCGGTGCCGGTCAGCAGGTCGATGGGCGTGTCGCCGCCGAGGGCGCGCACGCGCGCGGCGCGCGGGCCGTCGCGGCGGGGCTCGCCGTCCTGCTTCGGGAGGCGGTCGTCGAGGGTGCGGTACAGGCGCTCGACGTCCCAGGCGGCGAGCAGGCGCGCGGGGTCCTCGTGCACCGCCAGCGTCGTGAACAGCAGGCGCTCTAGGGTGACGGCGTCGTCGGGCAGGCGCAGCCACGCGACCTGGCCGAGGGTGGTGTTGACGATCGCGTCGGCGCAGGTGTTGAAGAGCTTCGCGTCGACGTCGCCGATCCGGCGGCGCAGCGCGACCAGGCGCTGCACGTGGCGCAGCGCGACGTGCAGCACGGCGTGCGCGACGAGGCCGGCCTGGCGTTCGACGGGCAGGGCCTCGAAGGCAGCGCCGTAGCGCAGGGTCTCGCCGTCGGTGACGAGGGGCGGGGCGACGGGGTCTGGGTCGCTGCTGTCATCGCTGCCGCTGCCGCCGGCGCTGCTGCGGCGGTCGGTGTCCGCCGGCAAGTCGACATGCCGCACCCACAGCGCGAGGCCGCCGCTGGACGGCGCGTGCTCCACCATCCGCTCGACGGCGCGGGTGCCGCGGTGCTCGAAGGGCGCGCGTTCACGCATGAGCGCACGCCGCCTCGACATCCGCCGCGCCGCGTCGCACGCGTCGTGCTGCTTCGCCGTTCACGCGCCGCACTTAGCCCGCGCGCCGCTCGAGATGCCGTCGATACGCATCGCTGTCGAGCACCGCCGTCTCCAGCCCGCGCTCGAGCGCGCGCTGCATCAGCAGCTCCATCGCCAGCGTCTGCGCCTCGCGGATCGGCAGGGGCTCGCGCGCGGGGCAGTCGGGGAGCTGGTCGACGATC
>CAIUGQ010000399.1 GCA_903898725.1 uncultured Burkholderiales bacterium
CATGTTCGTGATGATGAATGCCGCCCGGTTCTCGGTCGGCATGCAGGGTGTCGCGGTCGCCGAGCGCGCCTACCAGAAGGCCGTGCAGTACGCGCGCGATCGCGTGCAGGGCAGGGCGGTCGAAGGCTCGGCGGGGCCGGTCGCGATCATCCGCCATCCGGACGTGCGCCGGATGCTGATGACCATGCGCGCGCTGACCGAGGGCGCCCGCTCGCTCGGCTACGTGGCGGCGGCCGCGTTCGACGCCGCGCACGCCTCGCCGCATGCCGAGGTCCGCAAGGCCAACCAGACCGTCTACGAATTCCTGGTGCCGATCGTCAAGGGCTTCTCCACCGAGATGAGCCTGGAGGTCACCTCGCTCGGCGTGCAGGTGCACGGCGGCATGGGCTTCATCGAGGAGACCGGTGCGGCGCAGTACTACCGCGACGCGCGGATCCTCACGATCTACGAAGGCACCACCGCGATCCAGGCCAACGACCTGATCGGCCGCAAGACGGTGCGCGACGGCGGCCGCACCGGCATGGCGATGGTCGGCCAGGTGCGCGAGACCGTCGAGGCGCTGCCTCGCGACGGAGACCTGGGCGCGATCCGCGCGAAGCTCGTCGAGGGCGCCGATGCGCTCGAGGCCGCGATCGCCTGGTTCGTCGCGCAGGGCAAGGGCGATCCGCGTGCCACCTACGCGGGCAGCGTGCCGTTCCTGATGCTCTGCGGCACGGTGCTCGGCGGCTGGCAGCTCGCGCGTGCCGCGTTGCGCGCGACCGAGCTGCTGTCGGCGGGCGGCGAGGATCCCGCCTTCCTGAAGGCGAAGATCGGCACCGCGCGCTTCTATGCCGACCACGTCCTGTCGCGGGCGAGCGGGCATCGCGCCGCCATCGTCGATGGCGCGGCGGGCACGCTGGCCTTCGAGGAAGCGATGTTCTGAAAGGCGGGGCGCCGGGGCGGCCGCGTGCCGACCCGGCGTGCATACTCGGGCAGGATCAGGCGAACAACAGCCCGAGGAGACCGCCATGCCCGCATCGACCAGCCGCCCCTACCGGGGCGTGTTCCCCGTCGTACCGACCACCTTCACCGCCACGGGCGAGCTCGATCTCGCGAGCCAGAAGCGCTGTGTCGACTTCATGATCGATGCGGGCTCGGACGGCCTGTGCATCCTCGCCAACTATTCCGAGCAGTTCGCGCTCGGCGATGACGAGCGCGAGCTGCTGACCCGCGAGATCCTCGAGCACGTCGCCGGACGCGTGCCAGTGATCGTCACCACCACCCACTACTCGAGCCGCATCTGCGCGGCCCGCAGCCGCCGCGCGCAGGCGCTCGGCGCGGCGATGGTGATGGTGATGCCGCCGTACCACGGCGCCTCGATCCGCGTCGGCGAGGCGGGCATCGCGGCGTTCCTGCGCGAGCTGTCCGATGCGATCGACATCCCGATCATGATCCAGGACGCGCCGGTCAGCGGCACGCCGCTGTCGGCGCCGTTCCTCGCGCAGCTCGCACGCGAGATCGAGCACGTGGCCTACTTCAAGATCGAGACGCCCGGCGCGGCCGCCAAGCTGCGCGAGCTGCTGCGCCTCGGCGGCGACGCCATCGAGGGGCCGTGGGACGGGGAGGAGGGCATCACGCTGTTCGCCGACCTCGACGGCGGCGCCACCGGCACGATGACCGGCGGCGGCTATCCGGACGCCTTCCGCGAGATCCTCGCGCACTGGTTCGCAGGGCGCCGCACCGAGGCGCTCGCAGCCTACGGACGCTGGCTGCCGCTGATCAACCACGAGAACCGGCAGTGCGGTCTGCTCGCGGCCAAGGCGCTGATGCTCGAGGGCGGCGTCATCGCCTGCGACGCGCCGCGGGCGCCGTTTCCGCCGATGGCGCCGGCGGCGCGCGCCGGCCTGCTGGAGATCGCCCGGAGCCTCGATCCGATGGTCCTGCGCTGGGGGCGCTGAGCCCGGTCCGAGGGGTGTCGTGCAGCATCGCCCGCCCGAAGGGCCGCCCCGTCTGCAAGGTCTCCGTGAGCCCTTCTCCGTGACGATCCTTCCGTGAGCACCGCCCGTCCCAACCAGTTCGCGCTGCTTCGTCAGCGCCGCTTCGCGCCGTTCTTCTGGGTGCAGTTCCTCGGCGCCGGCAACGACAACCTGTTCAAGTTCGCGTTCACCGTGATGGTGACCTACCAGATCCAGGTCGACTGGCTGCCCGCATCGCTCGCGGGCCTGGTGATCGGCGCACTGTTCATCTCGCCGTACCTGCTGTTCTCGGCCACCAGCGGACAGCTCGCGGACAAGCTCGAGAAGGCTGCGCTGATGCGCTTCGTGAAGTCCTTCGAGATCGCGGTGATGGCGCTCGCGGGCTGGGGCTTCTGGACGCAGCACGTGCCGGTGCTGCTCGCCTGCGTGTTCCTGATGGGCCTGCACTCGACGCTGTTCGGCCCGGTGAAGTACGCCTACCTGCCGCAGCACCTCGACGAGCGCGAGCTCACCGGCGGCAACGGCGTCGTCGAGATGGGCACCTTCGTGTCGATCCTGCTGGGCAACGTGATCGGCGGCCTGCTGATCGCGATTCCCGAGACCGGTGCGCGCTGGGCCGCCGCCGGCTGCATCGCGGTGGCGATCGCGGGACGGCTCGTCGCCGGCGCGATCCCGACCTCGCCCGCGAGCGACCCGACGCTGCGCATCAACTGGAACCCGTTCACCGAGACCTGGCGCAACCTGCGGCTCGCGCACGGCAACCTCGTGGTGTTCCGCTCGCTGCTCGGCATCTCGTGGATGTGGTTCTTCGGCGCGGTGTTCCTGTCGACCTTCCCGTCCTTCGCGCGCGACGTGCTCCACGGCGACGAGCGCGTCGCCTCGCTGCTGCTGGTGGTGTTCTCGATCGGCATCGCGATCGGTTCGCTGCTCTGCGAGCGGCTGTCGCACCGTCACGTGGAGATCGGGCTGGTGCCGCTGGGTGCGATCGGCATGTCGGTCTTCGCCGTCGACCTGTACCTCGCGACGCGCGGGCTGGCGCCGCAGGCGGTGCCGATGGACCTGGGCGCGTTCACCGCGGAGCCCGCGCACTGGCGCGTGCTCGCCGACCTGGCGCTGCTCGCGCTGTTCGCGGGGCTATACAGCGTGCCGATGTACGCGCTGATCCAGCTCCGCTGCGAGCCCACCCACCGTGCACGGATCATCGCGGCCAACAACATCCTCAACGCGCTGTTCATGATCGCGAGTTCGCTGGCGACCGGCGCGATGCTCGCCGCAGGTTTCACCCTGCCGCAGGTCTTCCTCGCGGTCGGGCTGCTCAATGCGGTGGTCGCCGCCTACATCTTCCTGCTCGTCCCCGAGTACCTGCTGCGCTTCCTGGCGTGGGTGCTCTCGAACATCGTCTACCGGTTCCGCGTCCGCGGCGGCGAACACATCCCGGTCCGGGGCGCGGCGCTGCTCGTCTGCAACCATGTCAGCTTCGTCGATGCGATCCTGCTGATGGCGGCGAGCCCGCGTCCGATCCGCTTCGTGATGGATCACCGCATCTTCGCGATCCCGGTGCTCGGGTGGCTGTTCCGGCTGGGCCGCGCGATCCCGATCGCCTCGCAGAAGGAGGATCCGGCGACCTACGCGGCGGCGTTCGAGGCGGCGCGCGCGGTGCTCGACGACGGCGAGCTGCTGGTGATCTTCCCCGAGGGCGTGATCACGCGCGACGGCACGCTGGGCGAGTTCCGCGGCGGCGTGGCGAAGATCCTGTCGAGCCACCCGGTGCCGGTGGTGCCGATGGCCCTGACCAACCTCTGGGGCAGCTTCTTCTCGCGCATCGAGCGCGGCCGCGCGATGGTCCGACCGTTCCGGCGCGGCCCGTTCAGCACGGTGGGGCTGGAGGTGGGCGAGCCGATGCCCGCGGCCGACGCCACGCCCGAGCGACTGCGCGAGCGTGTCGCGGCGCTGCTCGGCGAGACCCCGATGGCGGCATCCGGCGGGCCCACACCGGCGGCCCGATAGGCTGTATATTCATCCAGTCCCCGGTGGTGCGGATCGCCGCGTCCGCCCGCGGTGACCTCGCCGCCGGAGGGGCAGGGTGCAGCCGATCGCGATCGTCAGGAAAGGCCGAGGCGCGGTGTCGAATCCGGCGGGCCGCTTCGAGCGCGACGCGCGCGAACGCGTCGACGACGGCTGGCCCGCCGACGAGGACGACGCCCTCGCGCCGCCCGCCACGGTGGTCAGCCCCGATGCCGCGCGCTCCGTCATCACGCGCAACACCTCGCCCGACATCGGGTTCGATGCGTCCATCAATCCGTACCGCGGCTGCGAGCACGGCTGCGTCTACTGCTATGCGCGGCCCGGACATGCCTTCCTCGGCCTGTCGCCGGGTCTGGATTTCGAGACCCGCCTCTTTGCCAAGCACGAGGTTGCGGCGCTGCTCGAGGCCGAGCTCGCTGCGCCGCGCTACCGCTGCGAACCGATCGCGATCGGCACGGTCACCGACGCCTGGCAGCCGGTCGAGCGAGCGCTGCGCCTGACCCGAGGCTGCCTCGAGGTGTTCGCCCGCACCCGGCATCCGGTCTCGCTGATCACCAAGTCGAGCGGGGTCGAACGCGACCTCGACCTGCTGGGGCCGATGGCCCGCGACGGCCTCGCCTACGCGATGGTCACCGTCACGACGCTCGATCCGGCACTCTCTCGCATCCTCGAACCGAGGGCGCCCGCGCCGTGGCGGCGCCTGCAGACGATCCGGCGGCTCGCCGACGCCGGCGTGCCGGTCGGCGTGTCGCTCGCGCCCGTCATCCCCTTCGTCAACGAACCCGAGATCGAGGCGATCCTCGACGCCGCCCACGAGGCCGGTGCGCGCCACGCAAACTACGTGGTGCTGCGCCTGCCCCACGAGCTGGTCGAGGTGTTCCATGCCTGGCTCGGCGAGCACTTCCCGGACCGGCGGGCCCGCGTCGTCGCCCGGCTGCGCGACATGCGCGGCGGGCGGGACAACGATCCGCGCTTCGGCTGGCGGATGCGTGGCGTCGGCCCGTGGGCCGACATGATCCGGATGCGGGTCGATGCACGGCTGCGGCGGCTGGGCATGGGGCGCGAGCGGCCGACGCTGCGCACGGACCTGTTCGAGCCGCCGGCGGCCGGCGTGCCGGCAGGGCGACGGGGCGCGGTCCGTGTGGCCCCGGATCCGCCTGCCCAGGGAAGCCTGTTCTGAGTCCCCGAGGGCCCTCGGGCGGGCGGCGCTTGCGTTCGGGTCGCGAGCGTCTAGAATCCCGAAAGGTCTTGAAGAATCAATCTGTTAAGTTTTCCGACACCGGCGTCTCGTGCCGTGCGTCGGGCCGGAGGCAGTGATGGCGATGCGCGGTCGGACGACGGGTGCTGTGCTGACGGCGGCGATGACCGCGACCTGGGCGATGACGGTGACCGGTGCCGTGGGCGCGGCCTCGCCGTCTTCCGCGTCTTCCCCGTCTTCCCTGTCTCCCGACAGGCAGATCGGGGCTGCGGTGGTCGGCGCAGGCCGCGCGATGAGTGCCGAGGAGCTCGCACGGACCGGCCGCGCGATCGAGGCGCCGCCCGCGACCACCATCTGGCAGTCGCGCCGTCCCGACGGCACGCTCGAGCTCAGCGACCGGCCGCCGCCGGCGGGCGCTGCCCAGGTCGGCCAGCGCAGCTACACGCTGCCGAAGGAGGGCGCCGCTCGCCAGCGCGCGGATGCGGAGCGCGAGTACTGGCGCCGGCAGGCCGAAGGCTTCAACCGTCGCCAGCAGGACCGCGACCGGATCGAGCGGGCCGAGTCCGAGCGCCGCGCCCGAGCCCAGCCGCAGGTCGTCTTCGCGGACGCCGGTCGACCGATCTGGTACGGCGCTCCGACCGTGCAGCCCTGGCCGCCGCATGGCGGTCTGCCGGTCCCGCCCGGGGTCGGTCCGCCTGGGGTCGGTCCGTATCCGCAACCGGAACCGCGGCCGCTCCCGGGCCCCATTCAGGGCAGTGGTGCATCGGCCTACACCAGCTCGCCCGGCGCTGTGCAGGGCCGTGCCACGGGCGGATTCATCGGCAGCGGTTTCGCCACCGGGCGCTGAACGTTCGCCGGGGCTTCACCGTGAGGCCGTAATTAGGCTATCATCGTGGGTTTCCCGGAAAGTCTGCAAGGAACCTCGATGGTCGTTCTGCGTCTCTCGCGCGGCGGTGCCAAGGCCCGCCCGTTCTTCAACGTCGTTGCCACCGACAGCCGCAACCGCCGCGACGGTCGCTTCATCGAACGGCTCGGCTTCTACAACCCGATCGCCTCGGGCAACGAGCAGGCCCTGCGCCTGTCGCTCGAGCGCATCGAGTACTGGAAGAGCCATGGTGCGCAGGTCTCGCCGACCGTGCAGCGCCTGATCAAGCAGTTCGCGAAGCAGGCCGCCGCCCCGGTCGCAGCCTGAGCATCGCTCCGGGCCTGTCGCCGAGCGAGGCTGCCATGCCAGTCCCGCCGGACACCAACGCTGCCGGGCACGGCACTGCAGTCGAGGGCGCCGCCGGACAGGGGGCTGCCCGGGACGTTCGCGACCCGAAGCGCACGGTGCCGCTCGGCAGGGTGGTCGATGCATGGGGCGTACGCGGCTGGGTCAAGGTCGAGCCGTTCGCGGGCGCCGGAGATACCGCGCTGCTCGGTGCGTCCGTCTGGCATGTCCAGCGGCCGGCCGCGCCTGCGCACCCGGCCATCGACCGATGGCTGACGCTCGAGCGCTCGCGTCGCCATGCGTCCACCGTCGTGGCCAAGCCCGAGGGCATCGAGGACCGTGACGGCGCGCTCGCGCTGAAGGGCGCCGAAGTCGGTGTGCGACGCGTCGACTTTCCGGCCCTGCCCGAGGGCGAGGTCTACTGGGTCGACCTGGAAGGGTGTGCCGTCGTCAATCCGGCCGGGGAGTCCTTCGGCGTGGTCATGTCGGTGGACGACCACGGCGCGCATCCGATCCTCGAGACCGATGCCGGTCACCTGATTCCGTTCGTCGACGCCTACGTCATCGATGCCGTGCCCGCCGAGGGCCGGATCGTCGTCGACTGGCAGGCGGACTGGTCGCGCTGATGGCGGCGGGCCCGGCCCCGATGGACATCGAGGTCGTCACGCTGTTCCCCGAGATGGTCGAGCCGGCCGCAGCCTTCGGCGTGACCGGGCGCGCGATCGAACGCGGCATCTGGCGGCTGCGATGCTGGAACCCGCGCGACCATGTCGCTGATGCCTACCGGCGCGTCGACGACCGGCCCTTCGGTGGCGGGCCCGGCATGGTCATGCTGCCCGAACCGCTCGCCGCCTGCATCGGCGCGCTGCACGCCCGTCGCGAGGCCGACGGCGCGCGCCGCGCCCACGTCGTCCACCTGTCTCCGCGGGGCGCGCCGATCACGCAGCGGCGCGTCGCCGAGCTGGCGGCGCTCCCGGCGCTTGCGCTGCTGTGCAGCCGCTACGAAGGGGTCGATCAGCGTCTGCTCGACGCGGAGGTCGACGAGGAACTGTCGGTCGGCGACTTCGTCGTCTCCGGCGGCGAACTGCCGGCGCTCGCCCTGATCGACGCGGTGGTGAGGCTGCTGCCTGGGGTGATGACCGACGGCGCCTCGTCGCAGCAGGACTCGTTCTCGGACGGACTGCTCGAGGGGCCCCACTACACCCGCCCCGAGACCTGGGCCGGACAGCCCGTCCCGGCCGTGCTGATGTCCGGTCACCACGCGCGGATCGCCCGCTGGCGCCGCGAGCAGGCGCTGCGGGTGACCGCCGAGCGACGGCCCGAGCTGATCGAGCAGGCCCGGCTCGAGCACCGGCTGTCGGCAGACGATGAAGCATTCCTGCGCGGTTTGAGCTAGAATCGAGGGCTTTGCTGAATCCGCTCGCCCTGCGCGCGCCGACGAAGCGAACAGAGCATCGAATCGACGCCATCCTCTGCCCCGGGCATTCCGGTCTCGAACCGGCCCAACCAACAATCCGGCGCACGATGGTCAGGAGTTTTCCATGGATGTGATCAAGCAGCTCGAGCAGGAAGAGATCGCTCGCCTGAACAAGACGATCCCGGTCTTCGCCCCCGGCGACACCGTGATCGTCAATGTCAACGTCGTCGAGGGCACGCGC
This sequence comes from uncultured Burkholderiales bacterium, assembly GCA_903898725.1. Classification (GTDB taxonomy): domain Bacteria; phylum Pseudomonadota; class Gammaproteobacteria; order Burkholderiales; family Burkholderiaceae_E; genus UBA4615. The sequence goes on from CAIUGQ010000399.1 coordinate 8,047, forward strand.
AAGCGGGTCCAGGCGTACGAGGGCGTCGTCATCGACAAGCGCAACCGCAGCCTGAATTCCTCGTTCATCGTCCGCAAGATCTCTTCGGGCGAAGGTGTCGAGCGGACGTTCCAGCTGTACTCGCCGCTGATCGCCTCGATCGAGGTCAAGCGCCGCGGCGACGTGCGCCGCGCCAAGCTCTACTACCTGCGCGAGCGCTCGGGCAAGTCGGCGCGCATCAAGGAAAAGCTGCCGGGACGCGCCCCCGTCTCGTCGGCCGCGCAGCCGAAGTGATGCGGGTGCCGGTCGCGCGATGAGCGCGGCCGATCGCCCCACGGAGCGCCCTCCGGAGCAGGCTGCGGTCGTTCGTGCGACCTCGGAGCCGAGCACGACGCGTCGGTCCATCCCGGATCCGCGCACCACAGCGATCGACGACACCGCACCGGTCCTGCCGGCGGTGCCGGCCGATCGGCTGCATCCGGACGCCCTGCGGGCGCGCTTCCGGCATCCGCCCATCTGGACCCCTGAGTTCATCGACGACCGCTGGCGTCTCGGCCCCGAGACGCCACGGCCGGCCGCCGTGCTGGTGCCGCTCGTGCCGCGTCCGCAGGGGCTGTCGGTCATGCTCACCGTCCGCACCGCGCACCTCTCGGCACACGCCGGGCAGATCGCCTTCCCGGGCGGTCGCACCGAGCGGGAGGACGGCTCGGCGGTGAGCACCGCGCTGCGCGAGACCGAGGAGGAGATCGGCCTGGCGCGCGCGCACGTCGAGGTGCTCGGCCAGATGCCCACCTACACCACCGGTACCGGCTTCATCGTCACGCCGGTGGTCGGTCTCGTCGACCCCGATCACCGTCTCGAGCCCGATGCGAACGAGGTGGCCGAGATCTTCGAGGTGCCGCTCGGGTTCCTGATGGATCCGGCGAACCACCAGCGCCGCCTGCATCGCTGGAGCGACGGCCTGGAGCGCAGCTTTCTCGCGATGCCCTGGACGCGGCCCGACGACGGCCGGGAGTTCTTCGTCTGGGGCGTCACGGCCGCCATGCTGCGCAACCTCTACCGGTACGTGGCGGTCTGAAGGGCGGCTGAGGCCGGCGTCGGTATCATCCCCCCATGGGATTCGTCGCACTCATCCTCGCGCTGATGCTCGAGCAGCTCCGTCCGCTGCCACGGGACAACGGCGTGCATCGGGCGGCCGGCGCGGTCGCCGATGCGATCGCCGGTGCGACCGATGCCGGGCAGTGGCGGCACGGCGCGTTCGGCTGGGGGCTCGCGGTCGGCATCGCCGTGGTCGGCATCTGGGTCCTGCAGTGGGTGCTGGAGCTGTTCGGCGTGCTGCCGGTGCTCGCGCTGCACGTGTTCGTGCTCTATCACACCGTCGGGTTCCGGCAGTTCAGTCACGCGTTCACCGAGATCCAGCTCGCGCTCGCCGCGAGCGACACCGAGGGCGCCCGCCAGGCGCTGCAGCGCTGGATCCGGCAGCGTGATCCGGACTTCGCGGTCGGCGAGCTGCCGGTCGACGAACTGTGCCGGATGGCGATCGCCCATGCGCTGATCGCGGCGCACCGCCACGTCTTCGGGCCGCTGTTCTGGTACATCCTGCTGCCCGGAGCGATCGGTCCGGTGATGTACCGCGCCGCGCAGTTCCTCTCCGAGCACTGGGCACGCGGCGGCCATCCCGCCCGCGATACCGCGCCCGACACGCTGGTGGTGGCCGTTGCGGGTGCAGCCGCGGCCGCGGCGCCGGCCGCCCCCCCGGTGTCGGCCGCCGAGCCCTACGGCCGCTTCGCCGCCCGCGCGTACCGCGTGCTCGACTGGCTGCCGGTCAGGCTGTCTGCAGCCGGGTTCGCGGTGGTCGGCAACTTCGAGGATGCGGTCTACTGCTGGCGCGCGGCGTCGGCGGTACGCGGCGGCGACGAGCAGCGTCGGCTGCTGCTGATGACCGGCGGCGGCGCGCTCGGCCTGCACATCGCCGATGCGCGCGTCGAGGCGGAGGTCCGCGGCGACGCGGCCGCCCTCGATGCCGATCCGTCGCTCTCGGGCGGTGCCCCCAGCGGCTTCGACTGGACCGGCGGCCCGCCCGACGCCACCGGCCTGCGCAGCGCGGTCGGCCTGGTGTGGCGCTCGGTGGTCCTGTGGATCGGTCTGTTCGCGATGCTCACCATCGCGAACTGGCTCGGCCGCTAGGGACGGGCCGGCGCGGCGCGCGGCTCAGCGCTCGCGCGCGGCGTCGCGCAGCTGCTCGTAGAGGGTGTGCCGGCGCGTGTCGATGCTGCCGTCGGCGACCGCGGTCCGGATCGCGCACCCCGGCTCGTGGCGATGCGTGCAGTTGTAGTACTTGCAGTGCCCGATCAGCGGCTGGAACTCGCGCATCCCGTGCTCGAGTTCGCTGGCCGACAGGTGCGCCAGACCGAACACCTGAAAGCCGGGCGAGTCGATCAGCCGTCCGCCGCCCGTCAGGTCGAAGGCGCGCGTGAAGGTCGTCGTGTGCTTGCCGGTCTGCAGGGCCTCGGAGATCGCCTGCGTGGCGAGGTCGGCCTCGGGCACCAGCAGGTTCACCAGCGTCGACTTGCCCATGCCGCTCTGTCCGAGCAGCAGCGTCGTGCGTCCGGCGAGCTCGGGCCGCAGCCGCTCGACCGTCTCGGCAGGTGCGGCCTTCGCGGCGATCCGGAACACCGGGTAGCCGAGCGACTCGTACACATGCAGCCGCGGCTCGATCGACTCGAGCGCACCCGGCACGTCGGCCTTGGTCGCGATCAGCAGGCAGTCGATGCCCTCGCGTTCGGCCGCGATCAGCACCCTGACCAGGAGTTCCTCGGAGAAGGGCGGTTCCCCGCTGATGACGATGGCCGCGCGATCGAGGTTGGCGGCCAGTGCCTTCTCGCGTCGATCGTCGCTGCGTCGCAGCAGGTTGCGTCGGGGCAGGACCGACTCGATCACCGCCTGACCCGAGCCCAGGTCGCGCCAGCTGACGCGGTCGCCGGCAACGACATCGCCCCGGCGGCCTCGCGTCACCGCGCTGCGCTCGCCGCCCGCATCGCCTTCGCCGTCGAGCCGCAGCCAGAACTGCCGCCCGTAGGCGGCGAGCACGGTCGCCTGCGCCAGCGGCGCGCTCAAGGCGCGCGCCGCATCGTGCGTGCGCGGCGACTCATGCGCCCGGTCTCGCGTCGTGGATCGCGTCGGTCCGGGCCGCGCAGACGAAGTCGTTGACGGTGACGCCGCCGGCCGAGTGCGTGGACCAGCGGACGGTGCAGCGGTCGTAGGTGACGGCGAGATCGGGGTGGTGGTCCTGACGGTGGACCATCCACGCGAGCGCGTTGACGAAGGCGATGGTCTCCCACCAGTCGGCGAACATGTAGCTCGCCTGGAGCGCGCCGTCGACCAGCGACCAGCGCGGCAGCACAGCGAGCTGCGCGTCGATCGCCTCGGGGCGCATCGCATCGCGGCCGGACAGCGGTGCGCAGTCGCGCTCGCGCAGGTGCTCGGGACTCTGTGGCACATGCATCGCGGACCTCCGGGGTCGTGCGGTTCAGGTCGCCGGCGCGGCGTGCGTGCCGGCGCGCAGCGTGGCCAGGCGCGCGAGGCGGATGGCGGCAGGCGGATGGGAGTCGTAGAACGCGGAGTGCACCGGATCGGGCGTCAGCGTCGCGGCATTGTCCTCGTAGAGCTTGACCAGCGCGCGCGACAGGTCCTCGGCGCTCGACTGGCTCGCTGCGAAGGCATCGGCCTCGAACTCGTGACGCCGCGACAGCCAGCTCGTCAGCGGCTGCAGCACGAAGGTGAAGACCGGCATCGCCATGAAGAACAGCAGCAGCGCATAGCCGCCCAGCGCATCGCCGGCCTGCGGTGTGGCACCCAGGCCCTGGTAGAACCACGGCTGGTTCGACAGCCAGCCGAGCAGCCACAGGCCGCCGAGGCTGATCGCGAAAGTGGCGGCGATCCGCTTGAGGATGTGGCGATGCCTGAAGTGGCCGAGCTCGTGCGCGAGCACCGCCTCGATCTCGTCGGCATCGAGCCGCGACAGCAGGGTGTCGAAGAACACGATGCGCTTGCCGCGTCCGAAGCCGGTGAAGTACGCGTTGCCGTGCGCCGAGCGGCGGCTGCCGTCCATCACGAACAGCCCCTTCGAGGCGAACCCGCAGCGCGCGAGCAGGCGCTCGACGCGCTCGCGGACCGGGCCCGCCTCGAGCGGCACGAAGCGGTTGAACATCGGCGCGATGACGGTCGGGTAGAGCACCAGCACGCTCAGGTTGAAGGCGACCCACAGGGCCCAGGCCCACAGCCACCAGGTCTGGCCGGCGCGCTCCATCAGCCACAGCACCGCCACCAGCAGCGGCGTGCCCAGCACGATCGCCACGGCCGTGCCCTTGGCCAGGTCGGCGAGGAAGAGGCCGGGCGTCATCCGGTTGAAGCCGAACCGCTTCTCCAGCACGAACTGCCGGTACCAGGACAGCGGCAGATCGATCGCGCCACCGATGGCGGCGACCGCGCCGATCAGCAGCACCTGGTTCCAGAACGGGGTGCCGGGCAGCGCCTCGCGCAGCACGTCGGCGATCGCGGCGATGCCCCCGAGGAGGGTGAAGCCCACCAGCACCGCGGCACCGATCAGGGTCTCGACCAGGCCGAGCCGCACGCGCGCCACGGTGTAGTCGGCCGCGCGCTGATGGGCCGACAGCGGGATGCGTTCGGCGAACTGTGCGGGGACCGCATCGCGATGGCGGGCCACGTGGCGGGCCTGACGCGTCGCCAGGTACAGCCGCGTGGCCACCGACGCCAGCAGGGCGACCACGAAGACCAGCGTGAAGACCAGGGCCGGGGACGCCGGAGAGGGCAAGGCGGGGCTCGTGAGAGAATGCGGAAGGAGCCGAAAATTATGTCACAGCCCCCTCCCGCCTCGCCGAACGAGACCCATCTGATCTGGGTCGACATGGAAATGACCGGGCTGCGACCGGAGGTCGACCGCATCATCGAGGTCGCGGTCGTCGTCACCGACAGCCGGCTCGAGGTCCTGGCCCAGGGCCCGGTGCTCGCGATCCATCAGCCCGACTCGGTGCTGGCCGCGATGGACGCCTGGAACACGGCCACGCACGGCCGCTCGGGCCTGACCGAGCGCGTGCGCGCCTCCACCGTCACCGAGGCCGACGCGCAGGCGCAGCTGATCGCCTTCCTGCGGGCCTGGGTGCCGGCCGGCAAGTCGCCGATGTGCGGCAACTCGATCTGCCAGGACCGGCGCTTCATGGCGCGGACCATGCCCGAGCTCGAGGCCTACTTCCACTACCGCAACCTCGACGTCTCGACGGTCAAGGAGCTGTGCAAGCGCTGGCGGCCCGAGGTCGCGCGGGCCTTCGCCAAGCGCAGCGCGCACACCGCCCTCGCCGACATCGAGGAATCGATCGACGAGCTGCGCCACTACCGCGAGCACTTCTTCAGGATGACGGCCGAGCCGTGATGCCGGCCGCCGCGCGGGTGCACCGGCCGTCTCGCGCGGGGGCGCCGCGGTGACCCTCGCGCTGCTCGAACGGATCGCCGGCATCATGGTGCCGGTGCTCGCGATGATCGGCGTCGGCTGGCTCTATGCGCGCCGCCATGCGCCCGACATGTCGGCGATCAACCGCGTCAACATGGACCTGTTCGCGCCGGCGCTGATCTTCTCGGCGCTCGCGAGCCGCGACTTCAGCATTGCCGACAACCGCTGGCTGCTGCTCGCCTCGGCGCTGATCGTGCTCGGCTCGGGCGTGCTCGCCTACGGCGTGGCGCGTGCCGCGCGCGTGCAGCCGCGGACCTTTGTGCCGCCGATGATGTTCAACAACTGCGGCAACATGGGCCTGCCGATCTCGGTGCTCGCCTACGGACAGGCGGGGCTCGCTCCGGCGGTCGCGATGTTCGTGGTCTCCAACGCGATCCACTTCACGCTCGGCGCCCGCATCGTCGATCCGCGCGCCTCGATCCGCCAGCTGCTGGTCACGCCGATGAACCTCGCCACCGTGGCTGGGTTCGCGGTCGCCGCCACCGAGCTGCCGCGCCCCGAGATCGTGATGACCACGCTCAAGCTCGCCGGCGACGCGATGATCCCGCTGATGCTGTTCGCGCTCGGCGTGCGCATGGTGTCGGTCAACCGCGGCAGCTGGCGGATCGGTCTGCTCGGCGCACTGGTCTGTCCGCTGACGGGGCTGGCGGTCGCGCTGGTGGTCGACTGGATGCTGCCGCTGTCCCCCGAGCAGCGCGGCCTGATGTTCATCTTCGCGAGCCTGCCGCCCGCGGTGCTGAACTTCATGGTCGCCGAGCGCTGGAATCGCGAGCCGGGCAAGGTCGCCGCGATCGTCCTGGTCGGCAACATCGCGTCGGTGGTGTTCGTGCCGATCGGGCTGGTGCTAGGCCTGCGCTGACGCGGAGCCCGCAGCCGCGGTCGGGCGCGTCGTGCGCACGAACAGCAGCGCCAGACCGGCCGAGGCGAGCGTGAGCGCCGCGATGGCCGCGAGCCAGAAGCCGGGCGCGCCGAGCGACAGGCGAACCGCGAGCCACCAGCCGCCGCCCAGGCCGACGCCCCACAGCGACACCGCGAACACCACCATCGGCAGCACCGCGACCTTCCAGGCGCGCAGCGCGAAGGCCAGCGCGCACTGCAGGGCGTCGACCACGTGGTACGCGGCCACCCAGGCCAGCAGGGTCGCGGCGACCGCGGCGACGCCGGGCGCGTCGGTGTAGGCCCGCGACAGCGGACCCCGTCCGATCGCCAGCGCGAGCGCTGCGATGAACGCCAGCACCAGCACCAGGCCGATGCCGCGCAGCGCGACCGCCCGGGCCCCGGCCGGATCGCCACGCCCCAGCGCCTGCCCGGCGAGCACCCCGGCCGCGCCGGACAGCGCCAGCGGCAGCATGTACAGGGTGGCCGCGACGTTGGCCGCGATCGCATGTCCGCCGACCACGTCGGTGCCGAAGCCGGCGACCAGCAGGGTGACCACGTTGAAGGCGCTCACGTCGACGAGGTAGATGCCGCCGATCGGCAGGCCGAGGCGGGCGAGCTCGGCCAGCGGCGCGCGTCGTGGCCGGCCCAGACCACGCAGCGAGAAGCGTGCGTAGAACCGGTCCCGGCGCAGCAGCACGAGGCCGATCGCCGCCGAGATCCAGAACACCAGCGCGGTCGCCAGCCCGCAGCCGGCGCCGCCCATCGCCGGCACCGCCGGCAGCCCGATCGCGGCGTGGCCGTCGCTGCCGTACATGAAGAGCGCGTTCAGCGGCACCTTCAGCACCGGGCCGAGCAGGTTGATCGCCATCACCGTGCGCGGCCGCGACACCGCGACATTGAGGGTGGTGAAGGCCCGGAACCACAGCGCCGCCGGCAGCCCGAGCGCCACCGCCTGCAGGTAGGCGACGGCTCCCGCACGGACTTCGGGCTCGGTGTCGGCGAGCGCCAGCAGCGGTTGCGGAAAGGCCAGCAGCAGGGCACCCGGCACCAGCAGCGCCGCCGCCAGCCACTGCCCCTGTCGCCAGGTCTCGCCGACTTCGCGCAGCCGGCCCGCGCCGAAGTGCTGTGCGGCCACCGGCGAGATCGCCTGAAGCGTGCCCATCAGTCCGACGAACACCACGAAGTAGATGCTCGAGCCGATCGCCACCGAGGCCAGGTCTCGCGGCGACAGGTGTCCGGCCATCACGTTGTCGACGATGCCGTTGGACATCACCGCGAGCTGACCGATGAACATCGGCCAGCCGAGCGAGACGATCGCCCGGGTGTCGCTGCGGCCCGCCATCGTCAGTGCCCGGGCACCGCGCGCCCGGCGCGGCGTTCAGCCCGGTACACGGCGGAACAGACGGAACTGCTCCAGTCGGTCCACCGGACGCTGCCCGCGCCACGCCTGGCGCCAGGTGCCGGGCACCTGCGACGGGTCGAGGGGGGCGTTCGCGCGGTCGGCGATCAGCAGCCATTCGCAGTCGGGTCGCGTGTCGTCGAGGCGCAGCGCACCGAAGTACGCGAAGGTCGCGCGCTGCGCGATGTCCAGGCCCAGGGTCGTGACGCAGCCGTGGCGCACCGAGACCACCAGCCCGGCCTGCTGGGCCGCGTCGCGGTAGGTCTTGCGATGGTTGCCGGCGGGCAGCCACAGCGTCATCAGCAGGCACCATGCGAGCACGATGCCGCCGCTCGACAGGATCACCGAGCGCCACATCGCGCGGGGCTGACGCGACACCCGCCAGGCGACGAGCCCGAGCCAGGCCAGCGTGACCACTGCACCGGCCACCACCTCGAACAGGTCGACCGAGGGCAGGAAGCCCAGCACCGACTGCTGCGCGCGGAACGCCATCCTCGGGGGCCAGCCGGTCTGGAACGCGATCCAGTACGCCCACAGCGCGGCGCCGACCAGCGTGAAGGTCATCACGGCGAACCAGTCGATCAGGCTGATGAGCCCGCGCCGGATGGTCGGCAGGCCGAGCGCACCGAGCATCGCGGCGGTCGGCACCAGCGGCAGCAGCATGGCCTCGGTCCCGCGCGGCGACAGCACCGCGACGAGCGCGAGCATGGCGGCGCAGACGATCGGCACCGCGAGCGCCGGCTCGAGCCAGCGCCCGCGCCAGCGCCACAGCGCCCAGCCGGCGATCGGCCAGGCCGGCCAGAAGAACCACGGGATGGTCTGTGCGGCATAGGCCACGGTGTCCAGCGACGGGCCCGAGACCAAGGACGCGTTCCAGCCGAGCCAGGCGGCGAGATGCTCGCGGCCCGCCTCGCCCTGGGCGACGAGCGCCAGCGGCCACGCCGATGCGAGGAGCAGCGCGGTCGGCAGCAGGCCGGTGAGCATCGGTCGGGCGACCAGGCGGAAGGCGCCGACGCGGGCGGCCAGCAGCACCGCCGTCATCAGCAGGGCGGCGGCCAGCGGCAGGCCGCGGGATGCGGCGGTCAGGCCGATGGCGAGACCGGCGAGCACACCGCCCAGCGTCGGGCGCTCCAGCGTCAGCGCGCAGCCGAGCAGGAACACCGCGATCCAGGCGACCTGGGCCGACTCGGCGGTCGTCTCGTGCGCACGGGCGAGCAGGCCGAAGGTCGCCAGCGTCAGCAGCAGGGCGGCGTCGGCGATCGCGCGTCCGAAGTCGACCGCGTTGGCCGACGCGCCGAACGGGTCCATCGGCTGCGTCTCGGGCCGGCGGGCGAGCAGCCAGGTGGCGTACCAGATGCACACCAGTCCGAGCGCGAGCCAGACCATCGCGACGCCGCGCACGGCGGTGTCGGGCGCGAGGAACGGCAGCACGCGGATCGCGATCGCGCCGAGCCAGAAGGGCAGGGGGCCTTCCTCGAGCATCGGCATGCCGACGACGTTGGGCATCAGCCAGTCGGCCGCCCCGCGGGTCGCCACCGCCATTGTCCAGGCCACGCCGAAGCCGGCCGCATCCTCGTAGCGCCACGGGTCGCGACCGACCAGCCCCGGCACCACGTAGAGCACGCACATCAGCAGCAGCAGCCACCGCGGCATCTTGGCGGCCTGCAGGGCGGTGACGAAGAAGGGCTTCACGGTCCGTCAGTCTGACATCCGGCGCGGCCGTGCGCCCCTGCCGTCGTGGCCGTCGCGGTTCGCAGCGCGCGGCCGTGCTGCGGCGCGCGATCCTGGGGCCCGGAAACGACGCAGGGCAGCCGAGAGGCTGCCCTGGGGATCGCAGCGCCGTGCGCCGGTGCTGCGGGATCGGCGGCGGCGGCGATCCCGGACCGACGGGTCCGGGACAGCCGACCCACGATCAGGACGCCGAGGTCGGCTTGGTCGCGCCGGTGCGGGCGAACCGCTGACGGAACTTCTCGACGCGGCCGGTCTCGCTGATGCGCTGCTGGGCGCCGGTGTAGAAGGGGTGCGACTCCGAGGTCACGTCCAGCTTGTACAGCGGGTATTCCTTGCCGTCGTCCATCGTGATCTTCTCGCGGGTGTGGGCCGTCGAGCGGGTGATGAACTTGAAGCCGTTCGACATGTCGAGGAACACGACGTCGCGGTACTCGGGGTGGATGCCGTCTTTCATGCTGGAGCCTCGGTCTTTTGGGTCGCCGCGCGCAGGCCGGTTGGGGGGCGCGCGCACGTTCCCGGAAGTTGGTAAAGCCTTCTAGTATAGGTCAGCCGCCGCGCTTCATCAAGTCGAAGAACTCCTGGTTCGACTTGGTCTGCTTGACCTTGTCGAGCAGGAACTCCATCGCGGCCAGCTCGTCCATGTCGTGCAGCAGCTTGCGCAGGATCCAGATCTTGGTGAGCTGTTCCTTGGGGATCAGCAGCTCCTCGCGCCGGGTGCCCGACCGGTTGATGTCGATCGCGGGGTAGACGCGCTTCTCCATCATCCGACGGTTCAGGTGCAGCTCGGAATTGCCGGTGCCCTTGAACTCCTCGAAGATCACCTCGTCCATCCGGCTGCCGGTATCGAC
>CAIUGQ010000400.1 GCA_903898725.1 uncultured Burkholderiales bacterium
CCCCGCGCCGGCGACGAAGGCGGTCCGCCGCGCGATCAGTCATGTGCGGCGGCGGCCAGCCTGGGCCCCGGCGCGGCGTGCGTCTGGGCCCACTCGTTGAGCGAGACCACCGATGCATCGACCGCGGCCTCGGCGAGCGCCGAGAGCGCGCGGACATCCGGCGAAGCCGGCAGCATCGCCGTGTAGCGGCCCTCGCCGCCGCTGCGGCCGTCGGCGCGAAGCACCGTGAACGCCATCGTGACGCGTCGGGCACCGTCCTTGGGATCATCCAGGCGCGGCGCCACCTGCAGCACCATCACGTCGGACGCCACCGGGCCCTCGGTGGGCATGTCGACCGTGCGAAAGCCGTTGCGTCCGAGAGCGAGCCGGACCGCCTGCACGATCGCCGCACGCTCGGCCACGACCGGATGCTCGAGCACCACCGCCACCGCGGGAAGGTTCTCGGTGCGCGGTGCGGTCGGCACGAAGACGGACTGCTGCCACTGCGACAGCGAGCGGTCGATCGCCGAGGCCACCTCGGCGACACCCGCACCGGGCGGCGGCGGATCGACGTCGTAGCCCAGCGAGTTGTAGATCCGGCCCCAGGCCGCCTGCGCATTCGCGTAGGCGATGTGGCGCTGGTACTCGGACAGCAGCGCACGCGCCTCGTTGCGGATCACCTCGAGTTCGCCTTCGGCACGTGCGGTCGCGGCCGAGCGGGCATAGCCGAGAATCCGCTCGTCGACGGACGCGCTGGTCGCGACCTGCTCGTACTCGGAGACGGTCAGTCCGAATCGCAGCGTGGCGACACGGACCTGCGTCATGATCGCCATCGCCTGAGCCATCCGGCGTGCCTCGTCGACCTGCTTCTGCGCCTCGTTCGCGCGCATCAGGCTCGGGATCGACGCGAGCCTGAACAGGTTCATGCCCAGGCGCAGGCCGCCGTCGACCCACGAGTTGTCGAGCAGGAAGCGGTTCGAGTCGTAGCGCCCAGACACGTCGATGCTGAGCCCCGGCAGCGCGGAGACGATCGCGCGCCGCACCTCGCTGGCCGTGATGCGGCTGCGGTAGTCCTCCTCGCGCAGTTCGGGCCGCCGGTTCAGCGCGATCTCCTCGAGCTGCGCGACGTTGGTCGGCGCAGCCGGCAGCCGCACCATCTCGGCATCGACCAGCGTGAACGGCGTGCCCGGCGGCAGGTTCATCAGTGCGGCGAGTTCCTGCTTGGCGAGCTCGAGCTCCTGACGCCGGTACTGCAGCAGGACGATCGCATCGAGCAGTGCGCGCTGATAGGCGAGCACCTGGGGCTGCGGCATCAGCCCCTGCTGCTCGATTCGGCGCGCGTCGTCGAGCGCCTTGCGGCTGCGCTCGAGCAGCACGTCGATCCGGCCCGAGAGCCGCTGCGCGCCGAGCGCGCGCCAGTAGGCGTTGCGCGAATCGACCAGGATGTTCTGGACGACCTTGCGCTTGCGTTCCTCGGCGATCATCACCTGATCGGCCTGCTGGCGCGCCCGATAGTAGGAGACGCCGAAGTCCAGGACGTTCCACGAGAATTCCGCGCTCGCGATCGAGCGGGTGCGCTCGGTCGAGGTCTGGTGGAACAGGCTCTCGAAGCCGGTCTCCACGGTCTGCGTGCGCGAGCCGTCGGCCGGCGAGCGCGTCACGTAGCCGGCGTTCAGCAGCATGCGCGGGAACATGTCCCAGCGCGCGACGTCGAGCTGCCCCTGGGAGAGCGCGCCCTCCATCGCCTTGAGGCGGAAGTCCTGGTTGTACTTCAGCGCTCGCGCCGCGACCTCGGAATAGGTCATCGGGCCGCGGACCGCCTCCTGGTCGACGAACATCTTCGCGCGATCGTCGGTCACCCGCTTCGAGACCTCGGCGTCCGTGGTCGGCGTCGGGGTGATCGCACAGCCGGCGAGTGCCAGCGCGGCGAACCCGAGCAGCGGGACGAGGCGTCGATGCGGAGCGCGCGACGGCGGGGTGGGGAGGGTTCTGACGTTCATGAGTGGGTATCGACTCGGTGACATGACGATCGCCCTCAGCACTGCCGCGGCGGCGGGGCTTTCGGTACGACGCTCGCGGGGGCGCGGAACTTCTTCTTCTGCACGTTCAGCTGTTCGCTGAACGACGGGGCCGGGCGGGCGAGCGACTCGGGCAGGATCCGCTTGACCGGCTTGGGCTTGGGTTTCGGGGGCGGCTCGCAGTCGTCCTCGGGTCCGAGCACGCGCTCGGCCGCTCCAGCGATCGCCGGCGCCGGCGCGGGTTCGGCGGCAGCGGCCGCCGCGGGAGGACGCACGCTCGCGAGCAGCGGCGTCCAGTCCCGCGTCGGACCGATGCGTTCCTCGCCGAACAGGCCGTCGAGGCGGTTCGAGGGAAACAGGCCGCCGGCATCGAGGTCGAGCCGGCCGGCGTCCGCATCCAGACGCATCCGGTCGGCGTGCATCGCATCGCGCGCGTCGGTAACCGCCTGCCGCACGTACTCGCCGGGCACGGAATCGAGCGCGAGCGGCGCCGCGAGCGGTCCGAGGGCATAGGGCTGCAGCATCGCCGACTCGCTCGACATCGGCCCGCCGGCCAGGGCGCGGACGGTGTCGCTGACCGGTGAGCCGGAGCCCTCCTGCGGCACGCCGCCCGAGACGAGCGAGAGCAGCGGCAGCGTCGACGACGCCGCCAGCGGTCCGGGCGCGGGAGACCCCGGCACCGGCAGCGGCGCGAGGGGACGCACGGCGATCGAGATGCTGCCCGGGGCGCTGTTGCCGGACGGATCGGTGACGGTGAAGGCGAGCGAGCTGCCCGGCAACGTGCCGTCGGCGGACGGCGTGCCGACGAAGCCCGGACTCGGCACGAACAGCAGCGTCTGCAGGTCGGGGACACTCAACGAATCGCCCGTGCTGACCGGCGTGCCGCCGGGTCGCACGAAGGCGCCGGCCTCGGGGCGCACGATCGCATCGATGCGCACCGTCAGGTCCTGCGTCGGCGTGTCGGGATCGGTCACCGAAGGGGGGCCCGCCGACGGGGGCGGCGCACCGGGCAGCCGGTCCTGGTCGAGGACCTGCGTGCTCGAACCCGCGGTGGGTGGCTCGTTGCCCTCGATCGTGATCGTGAGCGTGGTCGTCGCGGTGGCGCCCGCGGCGTCCGAGATGGTGTAGCTGAACAGGTCGGTCAGCGTCTGTCCGGGCCGAAGCGCCACCACCGCGGGGTCGGCCGCATCGAGGCGATACGTGTACCGGCCATCCGCGCCGATGACGACCGTTCCGTGCGCGCCCTGCACCGGCGTCCCTGCCCCCGATGCGATCGGTCCGCCCGCCGGGCCGGCGACCACGCCTCGCACCGCCAGCACGTCGCCGGCATCGGGATCGAGGTCGGGCCCGTCGGTCGGCGCACCCGCGGCCACGACGTTCCCGGAGGCCGTGCCGACGCCCCCGGCGCGCACCCGGTTGGCGTCGGGCACCGCGACCGGCGGATCATCGGCGCCGGTGATCGTGATCGTGATCGTTGTGGTCGAGGTGGCGCCGGACGGGTCGGCGACGGTGTACGAGAAGACATCCTGCACCGAGCGGCCAGCCTGCAGATCGACCGAGGGCTGGTAGGTGTAGGCACCGTCGGCCTGCAGGGTCAGGACACCGAGCGGCGTGACGATCGGACGGCCCACCCCGCCGGACAGCGGTCCGGTCGCGGTACCGGCAACGACGCCTGCGACCGACCGGATGTCGCCGTCGATGTCGGTGTCGGCGACGTCGCCTGCAGCGTTGCCGGCGACCGCGGCGCCGTCAGTGATGCGCTGGTCTTCGGTCAGGGTCCGGGCATCGGGCCGCGCCAACGGTGCGTCGTTGATGCCGACGAGGATGATCGGCACGGTGCGCTGCGCGGACAGGTTGTCGTCGAGCGGCTCGCTCGGCAGACCGTCGCCGTCGGCGTCGCCGGCATTGCCGCCGTCATCGACACGGATCACGAGGGTGTCGGACGAACCGGGATTCGTCGCGCTGCGGTAGACCAGCGTCGCGAGCGTCGCGTTCAGGTCGGCCACCGAACCGGCGAGCACCACGGTCTGTGAGCCGACGCCGGAGGCGACCGCCCCGCCCGCGGGCACGACGACGAGCGTCCCCGTGCCGACGCTGAGCACGACCCGGTGCGAGGTGCTCGCCGTGCCGTCCGGATCGGCCACGGTGACGCCGGCGATCGGCGTCGACACCGCCTCGTCGACGGTCTGCGGCCCGGGGACCGCGATCGTCGGCGCATCGTTGCGCTGCACGTAGCCGATGTCCAGATCGGCGTAGGCGAGCCCCCCGACCACGGTCAGCGCGATCCGTGCGTCGGTCGGGCTGCCCTGCACGTCGACACGCGCCCGCACTTCGCCGAGCGTGCCGTTCGCGTTCGCGATGACCGTCGGCGCCGCGATGCGGACCGCGCCCTCCGGGACGGCCCCGAAGGTGTACGCGCCCGAGGCATCCGTCGTCGAGGAGAAGCTCAGGTCGTCGCCCGATCCGAAGGTGCCGTCTGCGCCCGCATGGGTCAGCGTGACCGGCACGCCGGCCAGCCGCGCCTCGCCGACGCCGATGGCGCCGTCCGGGACGCTGGTGTCGTCCCACAGATGCCCGCTCAACGTACCGAGCGCGGCGGGATCGGCGTCGCGATAGACGTTGACCGCGGCGCCGTAGTCGGCGACATCGCCGGTGCGCTCGCCGGTGGTCGGCGTGACGACCGCCCCGGCACTCGTGGCCGTCGTCAGCGACAGGCCCGCGGCCGACAGCGAGGTGTAGGTCACCACCGCGTCACGCGCGGGGACGGTCTGCCCGGGGTCGGTCACGGTCGCGACATAGCGGACGCTGGCCGACGCGCCCGCGGCCAGCACCGGCAGGCGTACGTCGAGACCGTTCACGTCGCTGGCATTGCTGCCGCCCGCAGGGATGCCGGTGACCGAGCCGGCGCCGGCGAACACGAGGTTGACCGCGCCCGCGAAGCCATCGACCAGCCGGACGTCGTGAGCCGCCTGGCTGCCGGTGTTGGTGAAGGTCGTCTCGAAGGTGACCTGCGAACCGGAGACCGCAACCACACGCTTGTCGAGATCGATGATCGACGGCTCGCCGACGGTGACGCCGACGATGTTCGACAGCGCGCGGCTGACACCGTCGGTGCGCCAGTCGAACTGCACGTCGCCGATCGCACCGGCGTTGCCCGCGGTCGCGTTGTCGACGATGGCGTTGAACTCGACGACGACGAACTCCTTGTCGGCGTCGCGATCGGCGTTCGCCAGATCGCCGAGCACGAAGCGCGGCGCGTCGCCTGCCGCCATCACGGTGCCGCCCGGAATCGCGACGTCCAGGGCGTCGACGATCGCGGTGCCCGGCACGGTGCGGATCGGGGTGAGGCCTGCGATCGCGGGGGCGTCGGCGCCGCCTCCGGCCAGGTCGTACACGGCGCCGGTCAGGGTGCTCGAGTCGATGCCCGCGCCGCCGCCACTGGCGACGAAGGCCACGGTCGCGGAGCCGTCGTTCACGAAGCGCAGCCCGGCGGGCAGCATCGGGGCGATGCGTGCGTCGGCCGCCGAGCCTTCGGGCACCTGGACGACCATCCTGAAGCGGACGACTTCGCCTGGCACGACCGTCGCGCCCGCAGAGAGGGGCTCCGACGAGGCGACCAGCGTCAGCACCGGCGCCTGGGCATCGACGCTCACCGACGCGCTTGCGCTCGCGCGGTAGTCGTTGAGCGCGCCACCCGGATCCGTCGTGGTGCCGGTGCGCTCGGCATCGCCGACCGTGGTGAACGGCGAGAGTGCGCCATTGCCCGTGCCCGGCAGCGAGGTGAATCGAACGCTCGCGGTCTGGCCGAAGGTATCGCCGAACGCGGCGGTGTCGGTGACGCGGGCATCGAAGCGCAGCACGATCTGCTGGCCCGCGTCGAGGCGGGCCCAGCTGCCGACGATGCCGTCGCCGCCGAACGCGGCGGTGCCGCCCACGGGGGCGCTGACGACCTGCAGCGAGCCCGGTTCGTAGCTCAGGCCGGCCGGGGTCAGGCTGGCCACGTCGAGATCGAGATCGAAGGCAGGCGGGCCGCCGACCGGCGCCGTGATGGTCAGGACATGGCCGACGAGGTCGCCGGCGTCGGGGCGCGTCACCGTGGGCACGAGCGTCACCGACAGCGACGGCTCCACGACACGCAGGTCCGGAGCGTCGCGCGAGACGGTCGCCTGCGACGAGATGAACTGCGCGGCATTGTCGAGCAGACGGCCCTGCTGATTGGCCGCCACGTTCGAGACGACGGCGGTGTACCGGACGGTGATCGTCTCGGGCACGGCATTGTCGCGGTTCGAGTTGGTGATCGTGCCGAGCGGCACCGTGACCCGATTCGCATCACCGCCGGCCGACACCGGGACCACCGCGCCCGGCAGCGGCAGGCCGCCGGAGAACGACACGCCCGCGCTGGCCGAGATCGAATCGATCGAGACGAAGGACAGGCCCGGATCGAGGGTATCGACGAACTCGGCCGCAGTGAGCGTGCCCTCGGGCATCGTCAGCGTGACCTCGTAGGTGATCCGTTCGCCGATGACGACGTCGAGGCCGGCAGTGGTGCCGGCAGGCTCGCTGGTGCCGACGATGACCTTGTCGACGGAGGGCAGCGCCACGACGATCGAGGCAGCGTCGGTCGGGTCGGTCGTCGCGAGGTCGGTGCCGCCCTCGGTCGCCGCGAAGCGGGCCAGCGTCGCCGCCGAGCTCAGCGTGGCACCCGCCTCAACACCGGACTGCAGTCGGGCATCGTAGGTCACGATGAGCACGTTCGATCCGGGCGCGGCCGTAGCGCCGGTTGCGTCGCGCCTGCCACCGATCGCGCCGAGGTCATCGGCCGTGCCGACGACGCCATCGTTCCCGGCTCCATCGACGAGCTGCAGGCCGGTCGTGCCGAACAGCGCTGCGATCGCCTCGGCCTGCGTCGCGATCGGGCTGCCGTCACCGCGCCGCAGGTTGGCGAGCGAGCCCGGCGACCCGTCGTAGACGGGGGTCCCGTCGCCGAGCGTCAGGCGCAGGTTCGTGATCGATGCCGGGTCGACGCCCGCAGGCAGCTGGTCGAGCAAGGTCACGTCGAACGCGCCGCGGGCAGCATCGCCGAGGTTCTGCACGACGATCGCGAAGCGCAGCGCGTCGCCCGAATCGACCTGGACGACGTTCGCATCGAGCCCGGAGACCTGGGCGTCGCCGAGGGTCGCCAGCCGCGGATCGGCACCGGCATCGCCTGCCGGCCGCACCAGCAATTCGCTCACCCCGGTCGAGAACACCGGATCGAACACCGAGGTCGCGACATCGACGTCGTCCTGCACGACGCCCTTGTAGAGCGAGAGGTTCGGGGCGCTGACCTGCAGCAGCGCGATCGACTGCGAGACGATCGGCTCGAGCGCGGTGCTCGTGCCGTCGGCCTGCGCCTGAGCCGTCAGAAAGAGGCCATCGACGAAGGCGCTGTCGGCGGCCGTGACGGTGAACGCGACGCGAACGGTGACCGGCGTGTCGGTCGCATCGACGCGATCGCCGAAGAAGAACTGAAGGCCGTTCGCAGTGGGGATCGTGCTCACGGCGGGCGCCGTCGCGCCGAGACCGTTGCCCCCGATCACCTCGAACGAGAATTGTCCGGACGGGGGTGTCGCGTCGTACGGTCCGACGCTCTGCACGAACCCGTTCGGCGTCCCGTCGCTGTCGGGGTCCGTAACGTCGAAGATCGGCAGCGGCAGGTAGGCGGTCAGCCCGAACTGTTCGACATCGCCGGTCGGAACGGTGTAGGTCAACGCGTAGGAGACCGTGTCGCCCGCTGCGATCCGGGCCGGCGCCGAGGCGTCGATCGGGAGGTCCAGGCCGTTGCGGCCGGACACGGCGATCGCGACGGTGCTGCTCGCGAGCTGGTCGGAGACGCGCGTGGTCTCGGACGCCAGCACCTGGCCCGGGCGCGCCGGGTCGAGCGCGGCGTCGAGTACCGTGCCGGTGACGACCGCAGTGTTCACGAGCCGGTCGGCTTCGTTCAGGTCGAGCTGGGCCGACCCGATCGCCGGGCCGCCCGCAGCAGTCGGGGGCGCGACCCGGTACTGCTCCTGCACCTGGGCCGAGAACGTCAGGCGCAGGGTGGTGGCGCCGTCGCGCGTCGCGTCGCCGCCGAACAG
>CAIUGQ010000401.1 GCA_903898725.1 uncultured Burkholderiales bacterium
CACGGCGCCCTTGACGGCGCCGGCCGCGCCGGCGGCCCCCGCTTCACCCGCCGCTGAGGCGACCGCACCTGCCTCGGTACCCGGCCTGCCCTCGTCCGGCACGCTCGCGCCGGCGGCCGCGCCCGTCACGCCGGCTGCAGCGTCGCCGGCCACGCCGAGCGCTCCGGCTCCGGCTCGACCCTGATCGGCCGAGGCGCAGGCCCCGGCCCCGGCCTCGTCGTGGCGGGGCCAGGGGCGCGCGCCGGGCTCAGTCCCGGTGCTCGTGACCGTGCTTGCGGTGGCCCTTGCGCTTGCCGGGCTTGCCCTCGACGTAGACGACTTCACGCTGGGTGACCACGCGGGTCTGCGGACGGGCGGTGACGCTGGCGCCCACGACCGATCCGGCCGCACCACCCACCCCCGCGCCGATGACCGCGCCTGTGCCGCCGCCGACGCTGTGTCCGACCGCGGCACCCGATGCGCCACCGACCGCACCGCCGAGGGCGGCGCCGGTGCGTGCACGACCTTCGCTCGCCACCGCGCCCCCGGCCGCGCCGCCGACCGCGCCGCCGACGATCGACCCGGTCTTGCCCCCCATCGCTTCGCCGATCGCGGTGCCTGCCGCGGCACCGAGTCCCCCGCCGATCGCGGTCTTCGCGTCCTGAGCCGATGCGGAGGCGGCGAGCGACGACAGGCCGCAGACGAGCAGGCCGGAAACGAGTCTGGAGCGCATGGACTTCTCCTGTGAGCGGTGCCGCGAGAGGCCGGCACCGATGCCGCGGACTGTAGCGGCGAGACACGGCCCCGCTCCGTGTTGCGCCCGCCCGCCCGGCGCCGGCGGCGTCCGCGGGTCGACGAACGGGCCGTGGTAAGGTCCCAGCCAGGCCGTGACTCCCCTCCTGACCGTGCCGAACGACGCCATGACGCCGCCCGAGCAGTGTCGACCCCTCCGGCATCACCGCCTGCTCGCTCGCCGCTGCGGCAGGGCGTTCGCGGCGGCATTCGCGGCATCGATGCTGGCGGTCTGCCCGCCGGTGTCGGCCCAGGCTCAGGCCAGCGCGCCTGCGGGCGCTGACGCGCCCGCTCCAGGCGCCGCGGCACCTGCGGGTGTCGCGCCCTCCCTGCCGCAGGCCAGGCGGCCCGAGGCGACGCGCCCCAGGGTGGGCCTCGCGCTTTCCGGCGGCGGTGCACGCGGCTTCGCTCACGTGGGCGTGCTGCGCGCGCTCGAGGCGATGCGGATTCCGGTGGACTGCATCGCCGGCACCAGCGCCGGTTCCGCGGTCGGCGCGGCCTATGCGAGCGGCCTGTCCCCGGATCAGATCGAACGGGCGCTGCGCGCCGCGGACTGGGACCGCGACATGTTCGACGACGCGCCCCCGCGTCGCGACCAGGAGGCTCGCCGCAAGAACGAGGAGAAGGCCTATCTGCTCGACGTGACCATCGGCATCCGCGACGGCTCGGTGCTGATCCCGCCCGGACTGGTCTCGGGCCAGAAGATCGAGCTGTTCCTGCATCGGATGCTCGGCACGAGCTCGCTGCTCGAATCCTTCGACCGGCTGCCGATCCCGTTCCGTGCGATCGCGACCGACCTGGAGGTCGGCGAGATGGTGGTGCAGGACCGCGGCAGCCTCGTCACCGCGGTCCGTGCGAGCATGGCCGTGCCGTCCGCGTTCTCGCCGGTGGTGTCGAACGGGCGGCTGCTGGTCGACGGCGGCCTGACCCGCAACATGCCGGTCGACGTGGTGCGGACGATGTGCGCCGACGTGGTGCTGGCCATCGACATCGGCGGGCCGCTGATGAAGCGCGACGAGCTCTCGACCGCATTCGGCGTGGCCGGCCAGATGCTCAACATCCTGATGGAGCGCAACATGCGCGAATCCCGGGCGGAGGTTCGCCCGGGCCGGGACGTGCTCATCCGCCCCGATCTCGGCGACATCGGCTCGACTGCCTTCTCGCGCGGCGTCGACGGCATCCCGGCGGGCGAGGCGGCGACGCACGCCGCCGCAAGCGCCCTGTCGCACCTCGTGGTGTCGCCCGAGGACTACGCGGCCTGGCAACAGGCCCGTGCCGCACGCGTCGTGCGCGACGACCGCTACAGCGGCGTCCGGGTGGTCGGCACCGACCGGGCGACCAGCCGCGCGCTGCTGGCCCAGGCGGCCATGCCGGTCGCCGGGACGCTGGATCGCGGACGGCTCGAGTCCGCGATCAACACCTGGAATTCCTCGGGCGACTTCGACCGCATCGGCTATTCGCTCAAGCCCGAAGGGCCCGACAGCGTGCTGGAGCTGGAGGTCCTCGAGCGCGGCTGGGGCCCGAACTTCCTGCGGTTCGGACTCGGCGCGGCCGCCGACTCGCGTTCCAACGGCGTGTTCAACGTGCTGCTCGGCTACCGGCGGCCACGGATCAACGACTGGGGCGGCGAGTTCAAGACCGAGCTGCAGTTCGGCAGCACGTCGCGCCTGAGCGCCGAGCTCTACCAGCCGTTCAATCGGGGGGATGCCCGGTACTTCGCCGCGCCGCAGTTCCACGCCGAGGAAGTGCCGGTATGGCTGTTCGTGGGTGGCAACCGCGTCGCGGAGTACGGCGTGCGCTCGACGCAGATCGGTCTCGACCTGGGTGTGGGCGGACGCATCGGCGAGGTCAGGCTGGGCGCCTATGCCGGCAAACGCGACACCTTCGCGCGGACCGGCAGCGTGCTGCTGCCCGAGGTCAAGGACGACTACTGGGGCGGACAGGTCTCGCTGGTGGCCGATCAGCTCGACGCGACCGACTTTCCGCGCGAAGGCTTCCTGCTGGGCATCACGGCGCGCTCCGAGGAGGTCTCCTCCAACCTGCGCGGCAGGTACTCGACGCATCGGGTGCAGGTCTCGGGCAAGCAGGTGGGGAGCTGGGGCCGGCACACGCTCGCCGGCGCGTTCCGGTTCGGCGAGGCCAGCGAGCAGAGTGCGCTGAACGAGGCGTTCAGCCTCGGCGGGTTCATGAACCTCTCGGGCCTGCAGGTCAACCAGCTGCTCGGCACCTCGCTGCGCTATGCGAGCCTGAACTACCAGAACCAGCTCCTCACGCTGCCCAATCCGCTCGGGCGCGGGCTGTACGGCGGGCTGGCCCTCGAGGGCGGCCAGATGCGCGGCCTCTCGATCGGGCTCAACCGCGACGGCTGGATCGGGGGCGTGACCGGCTACCTCGGCGCGCATACGGCCATCGGGCCGGTCTACCTCGGCTATGGCGTCGCCGACAACCGCAACCGCCTCGTCTATCTGTTCCTCGGGCGCCCCGGGCTCTGAGCCGACGGCCACGGCGAAGCAGGTATCCTTCCTCCCCATGCTGCATACCGTCCGCTCCGCCGCGATCGTCGCCTTCCACGACGCCTGTCTCGCCCGTGCCGACTGGCCTTCCGACGAGGCCGCCGCGCGCGCGCTGCTGCCGACCGGGCCGCTGGCGGATGCCTGGGGCTGGGTGCTGGTCAACCACAAGTTCAACTGCTCGCTGTGGAACGAGGAGGACCTCGCCCGTCGCACGCAGGCGGCCGATGCCGAGATCGCCGCGAACAAGCGGAACATCGATCGCTTCAACCAGGCCCGCAACGACGCGATGGAGCGCATCGACGATGCGCTGCTGCGTGCCACGGCCGACTGGCCGAGGGCCGCGGAGGCACGCCTGTCGAGCGAGACGGCGGGCGCGATGATCGATCGCATGTCGATCCTGTCGCTGAAGATCCACCACATGGGCCTGCAGACGATCCGCACTGACGTCGACGAGGCCCATCGCGAGACGACCCGGGGCAAGCAGGCGCAACTGCGGCTGCAGCGCGAGGACCTCGCCTCGTGCTACGACCGGCTGCTCGACGAGGTAGCCGCCGGCAGCGGCCGGTTCAAGATCTACCGTCAGTTCAAGATGTACAACGACCCGACGATGAACCCGGTGCTGGTCGCCGAGCGTCAGGGGCGCCCGGGCGCGGCGGGCGGCTGAGCTCCCGCGGGCACGGGGCCGCAGGTGGGGCGCAGGTGAGGGTGCTGGTGGTCAAGATGTCGTCGATGGGCGACGTCGTGCATGCGCAGCCGCTGGTGTCGGACCTGCTCGGGCACCTGCCCGAGGCCCGCATCGACTGGGTCGTCGAGTCGCCCTTCGCCGGCATTCCCGCGATGAATCCCGGTGTGGCCACGGTCATCCCGATCGCGTGGCGAAAGTGGCGTCGCTCGCTCGGCGAGCCCGCGACGCGGGCGGCACTCGGCGCGTTCCGGGACCGGCTGCGCTCGACGCGCTACGACTGGATCCTCGACTGTCAGGGGCTGCTCAAGAGCGCCGCGGTCGCGCGTCTCGCGCGGGGCGCGCACCGTGCCGGACCGTCATGGTCGTCGGCGCGCGAGCCGCTCGCCTCGATCGCCTACGACCGCCGCGCGAACGTGCCGTGGTCGCAGCACGTCGTTACGCGCAATCGGGCCATCGGGGCGGCGGCCTTCGGCTATCGCATCGACGGGCCGGCGCGATTCGGCCTGCGTGTGCCGCCGCTCCAGGTGCCCTGGCTGCCCGACGGGCCCGCGACGGCCGTGCTGATCCCGGGTGCGAGCCGACCGGAGAAGCTCTGGCCGGAGGCGCACTGGATCGCCGTGGCGCGCGAGCTCGCCGCACGCGGGCTGCGCCTGGCCTGGCTGTGGGGCAGTCCGGCGGAGCTCGAGCGGGTGCAGCGGCTCGCCGCGGCCTGCGGCGACGTGCTCGACGTCTCGGCCGACGGTGCCGCTGTCAGGATCGGATCGGCCCCGCCGACCTCCGTGGTCCCGCCCTTCGTGTCCGTGGCCGACGCGGCGTCGCTGGTCGCCGGGGCGCGCATCGTGGTCGGGCTCGATACCGGCTTCACGCATCTGGCCGGCGCGCTCGGCCGACCGACCGTCGGCATCTTCTGCGACTTCGATGCCACCCAATGTGCGGTGAGCGGCGACGGCCCCTGCGAGAGCTTCGGCGGCATCGGCGTGGTGCCGCCGGTCGCCGAGGTCACCGCCGCGATCGGACGGATGCTCGGCATGGCGGCACCCGCCGCCGCGATCGCCACCAGGAACGACTGACACACCGATGGACCCGATCCGCTTCTCCTGGCTGCTGACGCGACGCGACTGGCGCGCGGGTGAACTGCGCCTGCTCGCGGCCGCGCTGGTCGTGGCGGTCGCGGCCATCGCGAGCGTCGGATTCTTCGTCGACCGCATGAAGACCGCACTGAACCAGCAGGCGCGCCAGCTGCTCGGCGCGGACCTCGTCGTCGCCTCCGAAGCGCCGCTGGCCGAGGCGCTGGAGGTCGCGGCCTCCGAACGCGGGCTCAAGCTCGTCCATACCGTGTCGTTCCCGAGCATGGCGGTCGCCGAGCCGGCGGGCACGGCGGGCGAGGCCCCGGCGCTGCTCGCATCGATCAAGGCGGTGTCGGGCGGCTATCCGCTGCGCGGCACGGTACGGGTGGCCGAGCGCGACGGGGCGCCGGACGCCCCCGCCACCGGCGTGCCGGAGCGCGGCACCGTCTGGGTCGACCCGGCCCTGATGGCCGGGCTGGGCGTGGTGCCGGGCGGACGGCTGCAGCTCGGTGAAGGGTCCTTCCGCGTCGAGCGGCTGATCACGCTCGAGCCCGACCGGGGCGCGGGCTTCGTGAACCTCGCGCCGCGCGCGATGATCGCGCTCGAGGACCTGCCGGGCACGAAGCTCGTGCAGCCCGCCAGCCGGATCACGTGGCGGCTGCTGGTCGCCGGCGATGCGGCGGCGGTGGTGGCGTACGAGACCTGGCTCAAGACCCGCCTGCCGCGTGGTGCGCGCGTCGAGACGCTCGAGGGCGGGCGCCCGGAGCTGCGCGCGACGCTCGACCGGGCGCAGCAGTTCCTCGCACTGGTGTCGCTGCTGTCGGCGCTGATCGCGGCGGTCGCCATCGCGGTCGCGGCGCGTCGGTTCGCGCAGCGCCATCTCGACGGCTGCGCGGTGATGCGCGCGCTCGGTCTGTCGCAGGGACGGCTGCTCGCCGCGCTGCTGCTCGAGATGCTGTGGCTCGGTCTCGCCGCGGGCGCGCTCGGCGCGCTGATCGGCTGGGTCGGCCACCTGGCGCTGATCGCGCTGGCGGGGCCGGCGATCATGCTGCAGCTGCCGCCTTCGTCGCCGCTGCCGGGCCTGCAGTCGATGCTCGCCGGCCTGCTGCTGGTGCTCGGCTTCGCCGCCGTGCCGCTCGCGAGGCTGGCGGGCGTGCCGCCGCTGCGCGTGCTGCGCCGCGAACTGGGGGCGCCGCCCGTCTCGGCCTGGATCGCGGCGGCCGCGGCGCTCGGCGCGTTCTCGATGCTGCTGCTCTGGTTCGCCGGAGATCGGCGCCTCGCCGCGTACGCGATCGTCGGGTTCGCGCTCGGGGCGGTGATCTTCGTCGGCGTGGCCTGGGGCGCGATCCGGCTGCTCTCGCCGCTGCGCCATCTGGCGGGCGGCGGGCGCGGCAGCGCGGCCCTGCGAGTCGCGCTCGCCTCGTGGACCCGCCGGCAGGGCGCCTCGATCGCGCAGATCGCGGCGCTGTCGGTCGGACTGATGGCCCTGATGCTGCTGACGGTGACCCGCGGCGACCTGCTCGACAGCTGGCAGCGTGCCAGTCCGCCCGACGCGCCGAACCGCTTCGTCATCAACATCCAGCCCGATCAGCGCGACGACGTCGAGCGGTCGCTGCGCGAGTCCGGCATCCGGGCGGCCGCGCTCTATCCGATGGTGCGGGGCCGGCTCGTCGCGGTGAACGGCCGCGACATCGATCCGAGCGCGCTCGGCGACGACCGCGCGCGGCGTCTGGTCGACCGCGAGATGAACCTGTCGTACATGGATCGCATGCAGGCCCACAACCAGGTCGCCGCCGGACGCTGGATCGATCCGGCCCGCCCCGAGGTCTCGGTCGAGGCGGGCATGATGAAGACGCTCGGCCTGAAGGTGGGCGATGCGCTCACCTTCGACGTCGCCGGCGAACCGGTGACCGCGACGGCGGTCGGTACCCGCAGCGTCGCCTGGGATTCGATGCAGGTGAACTTCTTCATGGTCCTCAGCCGCAGCGCGCTGGCCGACCGACCGCAGACCTGGATCACCGCCTTCCACCTGCCCGAGGACCGGCCGCAGGCGGTGACGACGCTGCTCGCGCGCCATCCGAACCTGACCGTCTTCGACACCACCGCGATCGTGCGACAGGTGCGCGCCATCCTCGATCACGTCGTGCGTGCGGTGCAGTTCCTGTTCGTGTTCACGCTCGCCGCCGGCGTCGTCGTGCTGTATGCGGCGCTCGCCAGCTCGCGCGACGAGCGCATCCGGGAGGCCGGACTGATGCGGGCGCTCGGCGCCTCGCGCAGCCAGCTCCAGCGTGCGCAGCTCCTCGAGCTTGGTGCGACGGGCGCGCTCGCGGGGCTGCTCGCCGCGCTCGGGGCGATCGCGATCGGCGCGGTGCTCGCCGACCAGGTGTTCCGCTTCGACTTCGAGCCCCGCTGGCTGTCGGTGCCGATCGCGGTCGCCGCCGGGGCCGCGCTGTCGGCCGTCGCGGGCTGGTTCGGGCTGCGCCGCGTCGTCGACAGCCCGCCGCTGGCCACGCTGCGCGAACTGGCCTGACGCTCAGCGCGTGCGGCAGCCCGCGAAGAGGTCTCGCGCCTCGAGGTAGCGCGGGCTGCGGACGTCGAGCAGCCCGATGATCGAGTGGTAGAGCTCGTCGTGACCCGTGGGCCGGGTCGCGGCCAGGCCGCGCAGGCAGGCGAGGTCGACCCGCAGGCCGCGCGCCGCATCCTCCGGGATCCACCAGAACATGGGGACTTCGGTCTGCTCGTGCGGGGCGATCGCATGGGGCATGCCGTGCAGGTAGAGGCCGCGCTCGCCGAGCGATTCACCATGGTCCGAGACGTAGGTCATCGCGACGTCGAAGCGTCCGCGCTGGCCTTCCAGGAAGGCGATCGTTCGGGACAGGAACCGGTCGGTGTAGGCGATCGCATTGTCGTAGGCATTCACGATCTCGTCGCGGCTGCACTCGCGCAGCTCGTTGCGCTCGCAGGCCGGCGTCCAGCGCCGGTAGGCGTCGGGGTAGCGGCGGAAGTACGCCGGACCGTGGTTGCCGAGCTGGTGGAGCACCACGACCAGGTCTCCGGTGGCGGACTTCACCACGCCGTCGAGTCCGTGCAGCAGGATCTCGTCGAAGCAGCGCTCGTCCCCGCACAGGTCGGGCACCGTCGAGCGGCTGACGTCCTCCACGGGCAGTCCGGCGCAGACCCCCTTGCAGCCCGCCTGGTTGTCGCGCCACAGCACCTGCATCCCGGCGTGGTGGAGCACGTGCAGCAGGGAGTCGGTGGCTCCGATCCGGTGCTCGTCGTAGTCCGCGCGGCCGTAGGGCGAGAACATGCAGGGCAGCGAGACCTCGGTCGAGGTGCCGCAGGCGCGGGCCTTGAGCAGGCTGATCACGTCCTGCCTCGCCGCGAGCTCGGGGGTCGTCGGTCTCGGGTAGCCGTTGAGCTGCCAGTTCGCCGCCCGGACGGTCTCGCCCACGACCACCACCAGCAGCGTCGGCCGGCGACCCGCGGCGTGCTCCCGGGTTGCCGGATCGGGGGGCTCGTGGGTGCCGACCGTGTGTCCGAGGCCTGCGGTCGCGACCGAGCTCAGCGACCACACGACGTTGGCGGGTGCCATCGTGTAGCGCAGCGTCTTCTGGTTGCGCATCGTCGAGCCGAAGTCCTGGAACACCGCAAGCAGCGCACCGACGCCGAGCAGCGCCGCCGCGGCGACCGTCGCCGTGCGCAGGGCGATCGCGCGGCGCCAGGGGCGCGGCCGCAGGCGAACCCACAGGACCGCTGCTGCGGGCAGCACGCCGAACAGGGTCATGTGCAGCGCGAACCCGAGCGTCAGCAGCTCGCCCGCCTCGCGGGTGTCGGTGGCCAGCACGTTGCGGATCATCGACGGATCGATCACCACGCCGTAGCGCTTCGCGTAGTAGCCGGCCGAGGCGGCGGCCAGCAGCAGCACCGCGAGCAGCGGGCGCAGCAGCGCCCGCGGGCCGAACAGCGCGGGGACCACGAAGTGCATCGAGACCAGCATCGCGGCGCTGGCCGCGACGATGGCCCAGGTGCCGGCCGCGGCGGGATCGCGGTCGGCGAGCAGTCCTTTCCAGAATGCCCCGTTCGCCGTGGCGGCGATGAAGACCGAGACCGCGAGGATCAGCCATTCCGCGCCCACGGTGGGCCGGCGAAGCGGGGGGCGGCTCATGCGGCCCTCATGCGCACCGCTGCGGGCACCGCGCGGCGCACGGGTGCGAGGAGCGCGAAGATCAGCGCGGCGACCGTCCACACGACGAACGCGGACCACAGGTTGTGGCTGAGGAAGTGCGCGCCCTGGACCATCCGCACCGCGCCGAAGGCGACGCCGGCGCCGACGCCGGCCAGCAGTCCGGCGACGCGCAGTCGCGCATCGTCGAGCGCGACGCCCGCGAAGTAGATCGACAGCAGCGAGAACCCGCCCGAGGCATGGCCGCCGGGAAAGCAGCGGCCGGCCTCGGCGCGGCTCACCAGCCATCCCGAGCGGAAGACCGCGTGACCGCCGAACTCGACGAGGTCCCACGGGCAGCGCTGCGCGGTCACCAGCTTCAGCAGGGTGACGACCGCCGGGCCGGCCGCCATCGCCGCGGTGGTCGCCCACAGCACGTGGCGCCACCGCGCGAGCGCGGTCAGCCGCAACGACGCGATCGAGGTCGCCAGCAGCAGGCACCAGACGATCCAGACCGCCGATTTCGCGAGCCGGTGGCCGACGAGCTGCAGCAGGTTCGAGCCGCGGGCCGGAAAGGCCTGGAGCACCGGATCGTAGGCGGCGTTCGCCAGCAGCTGGTCGAGGCCGCTCGAGTCGGCGCCCCAGGCGATCGTGGCGAGCAGGACCGCGACCAGGAGCTGGTCGCGCAGGGGGGAGGGGGCGAGCGCGGGCATCGGCGAGGCAGTCTGCCGAGGCGTGTGTCGAATTCCTGTCGAATCCGTGGCGCTCTCGCGCCGGCGCGGCTCAGCTCGGCTCGGACAGGCGCAGCGTGAAGCGAACGCCGCGTCCGGCGCGGGGCTCGACGTCGAGTGTCCAGCCGTTGAGCTCGGCGAGCTGGCGGGCGATCGCCAGACCGAGTCCGCGCCCGGACTCGGGCTCGTCCGCGGTTTCTCCGCGATCGGCGCGCGGTCCTCGCCAGGCACGCTCGAACACGAACGGCAGATCGGACTCGGGGATGCCGGGGCCGTCGTCCTCGATGGTGAGCGTGCGGGCATCGCCGGTGGCGACGCAGCGCCCCGGTGCCGCGTGCTCGGCGGCGTTCTGCAGCAGGTTGCGCACGATGGTCAGCAGCGCGTGCCGGTCGGCGAGGACCGAGGTCGTCGCCGGGATGCGGTTCTCGAGCACCAGACCGCGACGGGCGGCATCGGCCTGCACGGTGAGCCAGGCATCGTCGATGCAGCGCGCGAGCGCCACCGCTGCGGCAGGCTCGCGGCGGCGTCCGGACAGCATGCGGGCCGATTCGATCGCACCGGCCAGGGCGTCGACGGTGGAGGTCATCCGCTGCAGCCGGATGTGCTGGGCCTCGGGCAGGGCGGACGACTCGCCGAGCATCTCGATGTCGCTGCGCAGGACCGCCAGCGGCGTGCGGAGCTCATGGCCGAGGTTGGCGCCGAACTCGCGCTCTCGTGCGATCGCGCGCTCGAAGCGCTGCTGGACCCGCTCGAAGGCCGAGACCAGGCGTGCCTCCTCGTCGGACGCACCGCGCGCGGTGTCCTCGGGCGCCCCGGGTACCCAGTCGGCCAGGCGGACCGAGAGCCGCTCCATCGGGGCCAGCACGATCCGCGCGAGCCGGCGGGCCATCGCGATCGCAGCCGCGATGCACAGCCCCCCCAGGCCGATCAGGTAGAGGCCGTACTGGTGGACCTGCTCCTCGTTGCGCTGCGCGTCATAGGCGACGATCAGGCGGCCGGCCGGGGTCGGCATCGCCACGACGTGCAGGTGGCGGTCGTCGTCGCCGACGCGATGCGGCCCATCGGAGAGGCTCGCCAGCCTGGACGGCAGGCCCGTCGGCACGCTGTTGCCGTCGATGCGCACCAGCCAGGCTCTCAGGTCCGCGCCGCGGTCGAGGAGGTCGGCCGCGCGCGGGCCGTCGAGATCACCGCGTTCGGCGTAGGTGGCGAGCTGCCGGGCCTCGGCCAGCACGAGTTCGTCCGCGATCCGGTCCTCCTGCTCCTCGAGCGAGAGGTAGGCGATCGCGCCCTGGGTGATCACGAACAGCGTGACCAGGGCCGCGAGCGCGTTGGAGACCCGGTGCTGCAGCTTCATCGTGCCAGGGGCTCGGCGGTGGCGATCCGCCAGCCCACGCCGTGCACCGTCTCCAGACCGTGGAAGTCGGCGCCGGCCAGGGCCCGCCGCAGCAGGTGGATCTGCCCGCGCAACGGATCGCCATCGGGCAGGTCGTCGGGCCAGAGCGCGGCCTCGAGCTCGGCCCGCGACACGATGCGCCCGGGCTCGCGCATCAGTCGCTCGAGCAGGCGCATCGACATCGGCATCAGGCGCAGCACGCGCTCGCCGACCCGGACCTCGCGGTGCCTGCGGTCGAGGCGAAGCGGGCCGGCCACCCGGTCGTCGTCGATCACCTCGCCGCGGGCGCGCCGGTGCAGCGCGGCCAGCCGGGCGGCCACCTCGGCGAGTGCGACCGGCTTGACCAGGTAGTCGTCGGCGCCGAGCCCGAATGCGTCGAGCTTGTCGCCGAGGGCGTCGCGGGCGGTCAGCACGAGCACCGGTGCCGCGACGCCCAGCAGGCGGCGCATCGCGTCGAGCACCTCGGTGCCGCTGCGCCGCGGCAGCCCCAGGTCGAGCACCACGGCATCGAAGGGCTGCGCCTCCAGCCGTCGGAGCGCGGCCTCGCCGTCGTGCGCCAGGTCCACCTCGAAGCCGCGCCGCGACAGGTACTCGTGCAGGTTCGCGGCGAGCGTGGGTTCGTCCTCGACGATCAGCACTCGGCAGCCCGCACCGAGGGTGGGGTCCGCCGTGGCGACGGACGGCCCGTCGGTCGACCGTTCTGCGGGGGGGCTCATCGGCGGCGAGCTTATCGCGTTCGGGGCCGCGCCGCGACTCGCCTAGAATGGCGCGATGACCGACGTTCCCGACGACGCCGCCGCCGGGCGGCCCAGCGCGTTCGAGCTTCTCGGCGGCGAATCCCGGGTGCGCGCCCTCGTCGACCGGTTCTACGACCGCATGGCGATGGACGAGCGCTTCGAGGCGCTGCACGCCCTGCACCCGAAGCCGCTCGACAATGCCCGCGACCGGCTCTTCTGGTTCCTGTGTGGCTGGCTGGGCGGCCCGGACCACTACATCGAGCGCTTCGGTCACCCCAGGCTGCGGGCCCGCCACCTGCCGTACCCGATCGGCTCGAGCGAGCGCGACCAGTGGCTGCTGTGCATGGCCGAGGCGATGGCCGACGTCGAGGTGCCGCAGCCGCTGTTCGATCGCCTGCTCGAGGCGTTCTCGGGCACGGCCGACTGGATGCGCAACCGTGCGGGCTGACGCACGCGGGCCGACGTGACACTCGCGACCGCGCTGCTCGCCGCGATCGCAGCGGGGCTGGTGGTGGCGATCGTGCTGCTCGCGCTGCTGGTGGCCCGGCGCCCCGCCGAGGCGGGCGAGACGCGAGCCGGGTTCGAGGCGCTGGCCGATGCGCAGCGCGCCGCCGCCGAGCGCCTGCAGCGCGAGGTCCGCGCGGAAGTGCTCGAGCAGGCCCGCGGCAATCGGGTCGAGCTGGCCGAGTCGATCGGACGGTTCGCGCGCCAGGTGACCGCCCAGGCCGCGTCGGTCGCCCAGATCCAGAATGCGCAGATCGACGGCTTCGCCCAGCAGCTGCTGCGGCTCACCGAGTCCAACGAGCGTCGACTCGCCGAGATCCGCATGACGCTCGAGACCAAGCTGCGCGAGCTGCAGGCCGACAACGCCGGGCGGCTCGAGCAGATGCGCGCGACCGTCGACGAGAAGCTCAACGCCACGCTCGAGCAGCGGCTGGGCGAGAGCTTTCGTCTGGTCTCGGAGCGGCTCGAGCAGGTCCACCGCGGCCTGGGCGAGATGCAGGCGCTGGCCTCCGACGTCGGCGACCTCAAGCGGGTGCTGGCCAACGTGAAGACGCGCGGCATCTGGGGCGAGGTCCAGCTGTCGGCGCTGCTCGAGCAGATGCTCGCGCCGGGGCAGTACGCGGCCAATGTCGCCACCGTGCCCGGCTCGAGCGAACGCGTCGAGTTCGCGATCCGATTGCCGGGGCGCGACGCCGCCGTCTGGCTGCCGGTCGACGCCAAGTTTCCGCGCGAGGACTGGGAGCGGCTGCAGCTCGCGCACGACCGCGCCGACGCCGTCGCTGCCGAGGAGGCGGGTCGCGCGCTCGAGTCGCGCATCCGGGCCGAGGCGCGGCGCATCCGGGACAAGTACCTGTCGCCGCCGGCGACGACCGACTTCGCGCTGATGTTCCTGCCGACCGAGGGGCTGTATGCCGAGGTGGTGCGTCGGGCGGGCCTGGTCGACGAGCTGCAGCGCGAGCATCGGGTGGTGCTCGCCGGACCGACCACGCTGTGCGCGCTCCTCAACAGCCTGCAGATGGGGTTCCGGACGTTCGCGGTCGAGCAGCGCACCAGCGAGGTCTGGGCGGTGCTCGGCGCGGTCAAGACCGAGTTCGGCAAGTTCGGCGACGTGCTCGCCAAGACGCGGCAGCAGCTGCAGTCGGTCAGCAACTCGCTGGACACCGCCGAGGTGAGGTCGCGGGCCATCGTGCGCAAGCTGCGCGACGTCGAGGAGCTCCCGGCCGCGCGAGCCGAGGCGCTGCTGCCGGACGACGAGGTGCCGGGCCGGTGAACCGGGGACCTGGCGCCGCCTGCGGACCCTGGCGGGCGCAGTGGAGGGGTCGCCCGTCGGCGCGGTCTGTCGGCCGGTCCGGGCGCGCGTGCAACTTCCCGCGTTGCGGCGCGTCGGTTGAGTCATGAACCAAGGCGACCTGCGTTCCACCGTCGAGCCGGACGCGTCCCCCCGGACCGCTGCCAGCGGCGCTCCCGCGCTCACCGTCTACTTCGACGGCGCCTGCCCGGTGTGCTCGCGAGAGATCGCGGCCTACCAGCGGCTGCGCGGCGCCGGCTCGATCGACTGGGTCGATGCGTCGCGCTGCGCGCCGCAGGCGCTCGGCCCGGGCCTCGACCGCGATGCCGCGCTCGCCCGGCTGCACGTGCGCCGCGACGACGGCAGCCTGGTCGACGGCGCCGCCGCGTTCGCCGCGGTCTGGCAGCGGCTGCCGGCGTTCGCGCTGCTCGGACGGATCGCGGGCTGGGCGCCGCTGCGCCCGGTGCTCGAGGCCGGCTACGTCGTGTTCCTGAGGGTGCGCCGCGCCTGGCGCGCGCCGGCGTCGGGCTGGTCGCCCCAGATCGAGGGTGACCTGCGCACCGACCATGCCGGCGAGACCGGTGCGGTCTCGATCTACCGCGGCATCCTGGCGGTCTCCCGCGACGCCGGGGTCCGTGCGTTCGCCGCCCGCCACCTCGAGACCGAGTCGTCGCACCTCGAGCGCATCGAGGCGGTTCTGCCTGCGGGCGCGCGCAGCCGGCTGCTGCCCGCCTGGCGGCTCGCCGGCTGGCTCACCGGGGCGCTGCCGGCGCTCGCCGGTCCGCGGGCGGTGCACGCGACGATCCATGCGGTCGAGACCTTCGTCGACCTGCACTACCGCGAGCAGCTCGATCGCATCGACGCGCTCGATCCGGACCGCGTCGATCCGCGCCTGCAGGGCCTGCGCGCCCTGCTCGATGCGTGCCGGGAAGACGAGGTCGCCCATCGCGACGAGGCCGCGGCCGCGTTCGATGCGCAGCCGCGTCCGGCCGGATGGCTGCTGCGCACCTGGTCGGCGATCGTCGGATCCGGCTCGGCGGCTGCGGTGACGGTCTGCCGCCGGATCTGAGGCGCGGCGAGCCGAATTCGGCCGGCGTCGCTCGACGCGCGCCCCGCCGCGGGCCGACACTCCCCGCTCCGCAGCAGGGGAGGCCCGCATGGACTTCGACTTCTCACCCGAGCAGAAGCAGCTCAAGGACCAGGTCCGACGCTATCTGACCGACCGCTGCGACAGCCGGGCGGTGCGCGTGATCCTCGATGGCCCCGAGCCCTACGACCGCGCGCTGTGGCGCGGGCTCGGCGAACTCGGCTATCTCGGTGCATCGATTCCCGAGGCCGACGGCGGACTCGGGCTCGGGCACCTCGAGGCCTGCGTGATCGGCGAGGAACTCGGCCGTGCGGTCGCGCCCGTGCCCTGGGACAGCTCGATCGCGCAGGTCGCAGAATGCCTCGTGGAGGCGGGCACCGCGGCTCAGCGGGCCCGCTGGCTGCCACGCCTGGCCGCAGGCGGCGCCGTGGGCGCCCTGGCCCTGGCCGAGGGCGCGGGGCGCGTGGACGCAGGCTCGATCCGATGCACCGCACGCGCCTCGGGCGATGGCGGCGCCGCGCTGTCTGGCGTCAAGATCGCCGTCGCCGACGGGGACGTGGCCGATGTCGCGGTCGTCGCCGCGCTCGATGCGCCCGGCTCGGTCTCGCTCTATCTGCTGGATCTCGACGGATCGGGCGTCGTGCGCACGTCCGTGCGAACCCTCGATCCCACGCGCAGCCATGCGACGCTCGCCTTCGATGGCGCGATCGCCGAGCGGCTCGGTGCGGCCGGGGCCGGGCTCGCGATCCTCGAGCGCGTCCTCGATCGTGCCGCGGTGCTCGTCGCCTTCGCCCAGCTCGGCGGCGCCGACCGCGCGCTCGAGACGGCGGTCGAGTATGCGCAGGGCCGGTTCGCCTTCGGACGGCCGATCGGCTCGCTGCAGGCGGTCAAGCACCTGCTCGCCGACATGTACGTCTCGGCCACGCTGGCGCGGTCGAACTGCTACTGGGCGGCCTGGGCCCTGGCCACCGGGTCGTCCGAGCTGCCGGTCGCGGCGGCCAGCGCCCGCGTCGCCGCGACGCAGGCCTACCAGCTCTGCTCGCGCGACGGGCTGCAGGTGCATGGCGGCATGGGCTTCACCTGGGCGCTCGACTGTCACCTGCACTACCGCCGCTCGAACCTGCTCGCGCTGTCGCTCGGCGGGCCGTCGCAGTGGGAGGACCGGCTGGTCGGCCTGCTGCGCGACCCGGTGGCGGCATGAGCGCCCCGAACCGGAGCCGTTCATGAACTTCGACGACACCCCGACCGAAGCCGCCTTCCGCGCCGAGGCGCGGGCCTGGATCCGCGCGAACGCGCCGCACGACCTGCACGACGAGCTGGCCGCGGCCGGCTTCGGCCAGCCCGCGCTGCGCAGCCGCGACCTGATGAGCGCCGCACGCGCCTGGCAGAAGCAGAAGCACGCCGCCGGCTGGGCGTGCCTGCACTGGCCGCGCGAGTACGGCGGGCGCGGCGCGACGCCGATCGAGCGCGTCATCTGGGACCAGGAGGAGGGCGTCTACGGCAAGCTGTCGCGCGTGTTCATCATCGGCCACGGCATGTGCGGCCCGACCGTGATGGCCTACGCCGACGAGGCACAGAAGCGCCGTCTGCTGCCGCCCCTGGCGGCCGGCGACGAGGTCTGGTGCCAGATGTTCTCCGAGCCGTCGGCGGGCTCCGATCTCGCCGGGCTGCGCACGCGTGCCGTGCGCGATGGCGACGACTGGGTGGTCGACGGCCAGAAGATCTGGACCAGCGGCGCGCACCTCTCGGACTGGGGCATCCTGCTGGTGCGCACCGACACCGAGGTGCCGAAGCACGAGGGCCTGACGATGTTCTTCGTGCACATGAAGTCCCCGGGCATCGAGATCCGCCCGATCCGCCAGGTCAACGGCGAGTCGCACTTCAACGAGGTGTTCTTCACCGGCCTGCGCATCCCCGATGCCCAGCGTCTGGGCGCGGTGGGCGCAGGCTGGCGGGTGTCGCTGCACACCCTGATGAACGAGCGGCTGTCGATCGGCGCTGGCATGCCGACCGGCTTTCCCCAGATGCTCGAGCTGTGCTGCCGCCTCGAGGCCGGCGGCGGGCGCGCGGTCGACGATCCGGCGGTGCGTGCACGTCTCGCGACCTGGGCGATCCGCACCAGCGGCCTGAAGTACACCGCGTGGCGAAGCATCTCGGCGCTGTCGCGCGGCGAGATGCCCGGCCCCGAGAACTCGATCGGCAAGCTCGTCGCCGGCCGCACGCTGCAGGAGATCGCGGCGTTCGCGCTCGACCTGCAGGGGCGCGCCGGGGTGCTGGTCGATCCCGAGCTCGCCGAGGCCGGTGCGGCCTTCCAGGCGATGCTGATGCGCTCGCCGGCGACCCGGATCGAGGGCGGCACCGACGAGATCCTGCGCAACGTGATCGCCGAGCGGGTGCTCGGGCTGCCGCCCGATCTGCGGGCCGATCGCGGCATTCCGTTCAGCCGTGTCCCGACCGGCAGCGCGCAGTGAGGCCCGCGATGAGGCCCGCGGTGACGATGCATCGCGGTGGCAGAATCGCCGCCTCGACCACGAGGAACCCCGCATGGACGCACTGCACGGCCTGAAGGTGCTCGAGCTCGGCCAGCTGATCGCCGGGCCGTTCGCCGGCAAGACGCTCGCCGACTTCGGCGCCGACGTCGTCAAGATCGAGCCGGTCGAGGGCGGCGATCCGCTGCGCACCTGGCGGCTGCTGCGCGACGGCACCTCGGTGTGGTGGGAGGTGCAGTCGCGCAACAAGCGCTCGGTGGCGCTCGACCTGCGCACGGCCGAGGGCCAGGAGGCGGTGCGCGCGCTCGCGGCCGAGGCCGACGTGCTGATCGAGAACTTCAAGCCCGGCACCCTGGAGGGCTGGGGGCTCGGCTGGGACGCGCTGCACGCGCTCAATCCCGGGCTGATCATGCTGCGCATCTCGGGCTTCGGGCAGACCGGCCCGTATGCGGGCAAGCCCGGCTTCGGCGTGCTCGGCGAGGCGATGGGTGGTCTGCGTCACCTCACGGCCGAGCCCGGTCGGGTGCCGGTGCGCGTGGGCGTCTCGATCGGCGACACGCTGGCCGCGCTGCACGGCGTGATCGGCGTGCTGACGGCGCTGCGCCATCGCGAGGTCAACGGCGGGCAGGGGCAGGTCATCGACGTCGCGCTCTACGAGAGCGTGTTCAACGTGATGGAGAGCCTGCTGCCCGAGTACGACGCGTTCGGCGTCGTCCGCGGTGCCGCGGGCAGCGCGCTGCCCGGCATCGCGCCGAGCAACGCCTATCCGTGTGCCGACGGCGCGTACGTGCTGGTGGCGGGCAACGGCGACAGCATCTTCCGGCGGCTGATGCAGGCGATCGGGCGCGCCGATCTCGCGACCGATCCCGGCCTCGCCCGCAACGACGGCCGGGTGCCGCGTGTCGAGGAGATCGACGCCGCGATCCGCGACTGGACCTCGCGCCGTCCGATCGACGCGGTGATCGCGACCCTCGAGGCCGCGGGCGTGCCCGTCGGGCGCATCTACTCGGTGGCCGACATCGCCGCCGACCCGCAGTACAACGCGCGCGAGATGATCGTGCAGACGCACGACGTCGAGGGGCGGCCGCTGAAGGTGCCCGGCATCGTCCCCAAGCTCGCCGACACCCCGGGGCGGATGCGCACGCCCGCGCCGCGGCTCGGGCAGCACACCGACGAGGTGCTCGCGCAGCGGGGCTGGCCGCAGCGGCCACCCGATCCCAAGGACGCCGGCTGAGGGCCGCGCGGCCGCCGATTCCCCCGACACGGAGACCTCCATGACCGACCGACCGCCGCCCGCGGGCGCCGAACTTCCGCGCCTGGGCCAGGGCTTCCACTGGCAGGACCTCGCGGTCGGCCAGCGCATGCGCACCTTCCGCCGCACCGTCACCGAGGCCGACCTGGTCGGCTTCATCGGCGTCACCGGCATGCTCGAGGCGATCTTCATCGACGCCCATCACGAGGGCGGCGCGATCGCCGGCCGGCCGGTGCCCGCCGTGCTGACCTACTCGCTGATCGAGGGCTTCCTGCTGCAGACGATGATCCAGGGCACCGGCCTCGCGTCGCTCGAGCTGCACAAGCGCATCCTCGCGCCGGTGCTGGTCGGCGACACGATCGAGGCCGAGGTCGAGGTCCTGTCGATCCGTCCGACCTCCAAGAGCGGGCGGGCCGTCGTCGGCTCGCGCGTCGACGTCTACAACCAGCGCCGCGAGCAGGTGATGACCTACGAGGTCAAGCGTCTGCTCGCCGGCCGTCCGTCGCCCGCCTGAGCGAGCGGCCTGTCCCGGAGCGCCGCCCGATGTCCACAGAGTCCCTGTTCCAACCCCTCCGCGTCGGGCGCCTGCCGCTGGCGCACCGCGTCGTGATGGCGCCGCTCACCCGGATGCGCGCGAGCGTCCCCGGCTGCGTGCCCACCGCGCTGAATGCGCACTACTACGCGCAGCGCGCCACGCCCGGCGGGCTGATCATCGCCGAGGCCTCGCAGGTCGATCCCGGCGGGCGGCTCGCACCGAGCACCCCCGGCATCCATTCGCCCGAGCAGATCGAGGGGTGGCGCGGCGTGGTCGACGCGATCCATGCGAAGGGCGGGGCGGTCTACCTGCAGCTCTGGCACGTCGGGCGCCTGTCGCACTCGTCCTACCAGGCCGACGGCGGCCCGCCGGTGTCCGCGTCGGCGGTGCCCGCCACCGGGTCGGTCCGCACCGCTTCGGGCGGCAGCGAGCCGTTCCAGGTGCCGCGCGCGCTGCGCAGTGACGAGATCCCGGCGCTGATCGAGACCTACGCCCGCGCCGCGCGCAACGCGATGGCGGCCGGCTTCGACGGTGTCGAGATCCACGGTGCCAACGGCTACCTGCTCGAGCAGTTCCTGCAGTCGCGCACGAACCTGCGCGAGGACGCCTGGGGCGGCTCGATCGAGGGCCGCGCGCGGCTGCTGCTCGAGGTCACGCAGGCGGTGGCCGCGGTCTGCGGCGCCGATCGCGTCGGCGTGCGACTGTCGCCGTACGGCGTGGCCAACGGCAGCGGCGAGGCCGACCCGCAGCCGCTGTACCGGCACGTCATCCGCGCGCTCGACGCGATGGATCTGGCCTACCTGCACCTCATCGAGCCGCGTGCGAGCGGCGCGGGGCAGGCGGAGGTCGACCACGCCGGCGTGCCCTCGGCGGCCGAACTGTTCCGGCCCGACTGGCGCGGCGTGCTGATCGCCGCGGGCAACTTCAAGGGCGACAGCGCCGCGCGAATGGTCGCCGACGGGCATGCCGACGCGATCGCGTTCGGCCGGCTCTTCATCTCCAACCCCGACCTGCCCGCGCGGCTGCGCGCGGGGGCCGCACTGACCCCGTACGACCGCTCGACCTTCTACACGCAGGGCGAGGCGGGCTACATCGACTACCCGACGATGGACGTGGCCTGAGCCGGGGGCGGTTCGGGGTCTGCGTCCGGGGCCGTCATACTGACGGCATCGACCGCAGCCCCGGCACCCCCGGAGACCCACGCCATGCGCAGCACCTTCATCGCCATGCTCCACTACAGCCAGGACCTCGACGCCTGGCTGCACCTGACCGGCTGGGATTCCCCGCCGAACGACCGCGACACGATGGCGGCCCTCAGGCAGATCGAGACGCAGACCGACGAGGTCATCGCCGCCCGGGGCGAGCCCGCGTTCACGCCCTTCGTGCTGATGGGCGGCACCCTCGATTCGGCGCAGTCGCCGCACGAGGTGCAGAAGCTCTGGCGGCTCGCGCCCGAACTGGCCGAGCGGCTGCTGCAGCAGCTCGAGCAGCGCGGCACCGAAGAGGCCATCGACGACGCGATCGCGGAATGGGAGGGCACGCGCGCCGAGCACGGTGACGACGCGCTCAGCCTCGACCTCGACGACTACGTCGGGGTCGATTTCGCCGACCTCGCCGAGCGCGCCTACGCCCCTCACGGGTGAGCCGCGCGCGGCCCTGGCGCCGCGACCGCAGCGCCCGAGTCGGCTATCCTCGCATCGGGTACCACGACGACGACCGTGGCCATCGACATCGGAGCCTCCATGCCTCTCGTTCGACCGCATCTGTTCAGCACCGCCCTCGTGCTCGCCGCCACCTGCGTCCCCGTTGCCGCGGGCAGCCTCGTCGGCTCATCGGCTGCGGGCGGTTCGTCCGCTTCGTCGGCCGCCTCCGACTCGGTCGGCACCTCGAGCGACAGCTCGACCAAGGTGGTCGCCAACGCGGAGGGCCCGTACCGCATCGTCGAGGTCAGCCCGGTGCCCGAGCGGCCCGGCATGGTGCGCGTCAAGCTGCTGGCGCTGGCCGATCGGCCTGACGAGACGGTGCTGCTGTACCTGCCGCAGCAGACCTTCGAGCGCGCCGGCCTCGCGCCGGGCGGCACGATCACAGCGCAGCAGCGCCCCTACGGCGTCGAGTTCGCGCATGCCGACACGCGTCGCGCGTTCTTCCTGCTGCTCAGCGACGACGTGCAGCGCGAGCTCCGCTCGAACCCCGTCTCCCTCTGACGCCCGTCGTGCGGGACGCGCCCGCGCGGCGCCTCGCGCGCGCGCTCGTCTGCGCCGCCCTGCTGGTGCCCGGCCCCTGGGTCGCGGCGCAGGCGGGGGCGCTTCGTTACTGTGACCCGCCCACCGAGCTGGACGCCGCGCAGCAGGACGTGCTGCTGCGGTTCGGGGCTGTCATCCGATCGACGCTGGAGGCCTCGGGCGCGCCGCTCGCGCTCGTCGCGCGCTCGGGTCTGGACCTGTCGCGGTTCGGCATGCGCTATTCGCACGCCGGCATCAGCCTGCGCGCGAGCGAGAACGGGCCGTGGTCGATCCGCCAGCTCTACTTCGACTGCGGCGAGCGCCGTCCGCGCCTCTTCGACGAAGGGGTGTCGGGCTT
Source organism: uncultured Burkholderiales bacterium (assembly GCA_903898725.1). Lineage (GTDB taxonomy): Bacteria > Pseudomonadota > Gammaproteobacteria > Burkholderiales > Burkholderiaceae_E > UBA4615. The sequence goes on from CAIUGQ010000401.1 coordinate 21,795, forward strand.
TCTCGCCGGCACCGGCGATCCCGCCATCGGCTGGTTCTCGGCGGTGCTGCTCCCGGACACCGACGGCGCCGTGACGCGCGCGGCGAGCGACAAGCGCGTCGCGCTGCGCCTGGTCGGCGCCACCTACAGCGCGAACGCCCATGCGTGGGCCGTGCGCTACCAGAACTGCAACCAGTGGGTGGCGGAACTGCTCGGCGTCGCCTGGGGCGGGCTGGGAACAGAGCGGGCGACCGACGCCGCACCGGACGCCCCCGATCCGGACCTGCGCGTCGCGGCACAGCGCTGGCTGCGCGAGCAGGGTTATGCACCTTCGCGCTTCGAGGTCGGCGACCCGGTGCTGATGTGGCTCGGCGGCGTGCTGCCCTGGCTGCACCGCGACGATCATCCCGCCGAGGACCTCGGCCAGTGGCGCTTTCGCGTCAGCATGCCCGCATCGATCGATGCCTTCGCGCGCGCGCAGGTCCCGGGGGCGCGGCGCATCGAGTTCTGTCATGCCGGGCGGCGCATCGTCGTCCGCGAGGGCTGGGAGCCGATCGCGGAGGGCTGCGTGCCGGGCCCTGCCGATCGGGTGATCTCGCTCGACCCGTGAGCGCGATGCCGCCGCGCGTACCCCGCGGGTGCGACGCAGCGCTTCGTCTTCAGGGTCGCGTCTGAGTCATACTCCGCGCCACACCCGCTCACCGCCCCCATGTACGAACCGACCACGGCCCTCGGCTACTTCCGGATGCTCGTGAGCGATGCCGACTCGATCCCGCTGCTCGAGGCCGCCGCATCGCTTGCGCTCGACGCCTATCCGACGCTCGACCTCCAGGCCAGCCTGGCCGAGTTCGACCGCCTCGCCGGGCAGCTCGCCGCCGACTGCCGGTCCGTCTCGACCGAGACCGCGCGCCTGCAGCAGGCGCTGCACTTCTTCTATGTCACGCAGGGCTTCGCCGGCAACGTCCGGGCCTACCACGACCCCGACAACAGCTACCTGCACCGGGTGCTCGAGACCCGGCGCGGCATTCCGATCACCCTCGCTGTCCTGTTCGCCGAGCTCGCGCGCCACATCGGGCTCGAGGTCGACGGCATCGGGTTTCCCGGGCACTTCCTGCTGCGGGTGAACCTGCACGAGGGCGTCGTGGTGATCGATCCGTTCACCGGCGAGAGCCTCGATGGCGCGGAGCTCGCGCGCCGTGCCGCACCGCACGGCGTCGAGGCGCAGGCACTGCTGCAGCCGGCCGCGCCGCAGCAGATCCTGATCCGCATGCTGAACAACCTGCACGCCGCCCATGCCCGCGCCGGGCGCGAGGACCTGCTCGAGAAGGTCCGGGAGCGGCTGCGCATCGTGCAGGCCGCGGCCCCCGGCTAGCTCGAGGGCGGTGTCGGCGAGTCGGCCGCGGGCACGAGCGGCGGCTCGAACTCCAGGCCCGTCAGCCACAGCCGGGTGTCGAACTCCAGCTGCGTGTAGTCCGGCTCCATGTGACGGCACAGCGCATAGAACGCGCGGTCGTGCTCGCGCTCGCGCAGGTGGGCCAGCTCGTGGACCGCGATCATGCGCAGGAACGCGGCGGGCGCGTCCTTGAACAGGCTGGCGATGCGGATCTCCCGCTTCGCCTTGAGCGCGGTGCCCTGCACCCGCGAGATCGCGGTGTGCGTGCCGAGCGCGTCGTGGGTCACATGCAGGCGATTGTCGTAGGCGACCTTGGCCAGCGGCGGGGCGCTGCGCATGTGACGCGCCTTGAGCTCGCCCACGTAGTCGCGCAGCTCGCGGTCGTTGCGGACCGAGTGCGCATCCGGATAGCGCTGCGCGACGGTGGCCCGCACGCGGCGCTCGGCCAGCAGCACCCGCACGCGCTCGAGCACCGGCTGCGGATAGCCCGCGAGGTATCGCAGCTGCGTCACGTCGAGCCGCCGCCCCAGACGAGCAGCAGGTTGTTGGCCGGCATCGCCACCCGCTCGCGCAGGACGAGACCGGCGGCGCCGGCCTGCGCGGCCACCTCGGCCAGATCGCGCAGGCCCCAGGCGGGGTCGCGGGCGCGCAGGTCGGCGTCGAACGCGAGGTTGCCCGGCGAGGTGGGCACGCCGTCCTCGAGGTAGGGCCCGTAGGTGATCAGCAGCCCGCCCGGGGCGAGGCGCCCGGCCGCGCCCCGCATCAGCGCCGCCGTGCAGGACCAGGGGGCGATGTGCAGCATGTTCGCGCAGAAGATCGCGTCGACCTCGGACGGCAGCTCGGCCGGCCAGGGCCAGTCGAGGACGTCGAGACGCAGCGGCGGCCGCACGTGGGCGAGCCCCGTGCACCAGGCGCGGATCGACGCCATCGACGTCGGTTCCGGATCGGTCGGCTGCCAGTGCCAGTCGGGCAGCGCCGCGGCGAAGTGCGCCGCATGCTGGCCGGTGCCGCTCGCGATCTCGAGCATCACGCCCCGAGGCGGCAGCAGACGCCGGAGTTCGGCGAGGATGGGCGGGCCGTTGCGCTCGGCGGCGGCGCTGTGGCGTCGAGGGTCGGACGGATTCATGCGGCGGTTGTACTCGATGAGGCCGCCGCCCGCAAACCCGGCAGAGCCGTCCCGGCCGAGCTTCGCCGTATCGTCTGGGCCGATCAAGTTGATCGAAATCATTCTCTGGACAGATAACGCAGCGCACGCCAGTCTGCAGGCGTCGCCCGGGTGCATGCTCCCGGTATCGGCTCCGACAGGCTTCGCAACAGAAAGGAAGACACGACATGTCCGATGCAGCCCAGTGCCCCTTCTCCGCCGGACGCCCCGCCGCCGGCGCGCCGCGCGCCCGATCCAACCGTGACTGGTGGCCGAACCGTCTCGACCTCGGGATGCTGCGCCAGCATTCGTCGCTCGGTGACCCGATGGACGCAGGCTTCGACTACGCGCGCGCGTTCGAGTCGCTCGACCTGAAGGCCGTCAAGGCGGACCTCTTCGCGCTGATGACCCGCTCGCAGGACTGGTGGCCGGCCGACTGGGGCCACTACGGCCCGCTGTTCATCCGCATGGCGTGGCACAGCGCCGGCACGTATCGGATCGCCGACGGCCGCGGCGGTGCCGGCTCGGGCACGCAGCGCTTCGCGCCGCTCAACAGCTGGCCCGACAACGGCAACCTCGACAAGGCGCGGCGGCTGCTGTGGCCGATCAAGCGCAAGTACGGGCGCAGCCTGTCCTGGGCCGACCTGATGATCCTGGCGGGCAACTGCGCGCTCGAGTCGATGGGCCTGCGCACCTTCGGTTTCGCGGGCGGACGCGAGGATGTCTGGGAGCCGGGCGAGGACATCGACTGGGGCAGCGAGGACACCTGGCTGGGTGACGCGCGCTACAGCGGCGAGCGCGAGCTCGCGAACCCGCTGGGCGCCGTCCAGATGGGCCTCATCTACGTCAATCCGGAGGGCCCCGGCGGCCATCCAGACCCGGTGGCCTCCGGCCGCGACGTGCGCGAGACCTTCGCGCGCATGGCGATGGACGACGAGGAGACCGTGGCTCTGGTGGCGGGCGGCCACACCTTCGGCAAGGCCCACGGTGCGGGCGATCCGACGCTGGTGGGTCCCGAGCCCGAAGGGGCGCCGATCGAGGCGCTGGGGCTGGGCTGGATCAACCGATTCGGCAGCGGCCGCGGCGCACACACCACCACCAGCGGCATCGAGGGCGCCTGGAAGCCGAACCCCACGACCTGGGACAACGGCTACTTCGACATGCTGTTCGGCTACGAGTGGGAGCTGGTCAAGAGCCCGGCCGGCGCCCACCAGTGGCGCGCCCGCGATGTCCGCCCCGAGCACATGATTCCCGATGCGCACGATCCGTCGATCTCGCATCCGCCGATGATGACGACCGCCGACCTGTCGCTGCGGATGGACCCCGCCTACGAACCGATCGCGCGGCGCTTCCACGTACATCCCGAGCAGTTCGCCGACGCCTTCGCGCGGGCGTGGTTCAAGCTGACCCACCGCGACATGGGGCCGCGTGCGCGCTACCTCGGGCCCGAGGTACCGGCCGAGGTGCTGATCTGGCAGGACCCGGTCCCGCCGGTCGATCACCCGCTCGCGGATGCCGCCGACGTCGAGGCGCTGAAGGCCTCGATCCTCGCGACGGGGCTGACGGTGCCGCAGCTGGTCGCGACGGCCTGGGCGTCGGCCTCGACCTTCCGCGGCTCCGACAAGCGGGGCGGCGCCAACGGGGCCCGGATCCGGCTCGCGCCGCAGAAGGACTGGGCGGTGAACCGGCCCGAGCAGCTCGCGATGGTGCTGCAGACCCTGGAACGCGTGCGGCAGGCGTACGACGCGAGCGCTGCGGGCGGCAAGCGGGTCTCGATGGCCGACCTGATCGTGCTGGGCGGCTGCGCCGCGATCGAGCAGGCCGCGCGGGCCGCCGGCCATCCGGTGACCGTGCCGTTCACCCCGGGGCGGACCGACGCCTCGCAGGCGCAGACCGACGTGGCGTCCTTCGCGGTGCTCGAGCCGGTGGCCGACGCGTTCCGCAACTACCGCAGCGCGCATGCCGGGCGGCCGACCGAGGTGCTGATGCTCGATCGTGCCCAGCTGCTGGGCCTGACGCCGCCGCAGATGACGGTGCTGCTCGCGGGTCTGAGGATGCTCGACGTCGATGCCGGCCGGTCTTCGGACGGCGTGCTCACCGATCGGCCCGGCGTGCTCGCCACCGACTACTTCGTCAATCTGCTCGAGATCGGCACGCAGTGGTCGGCGACGGATGCATCCGGCGAACGCTTCGAGGGTCGCGATGCATCCGGTGCGCTGCGCTGGCATGCCACGCGCGCCGACCTGATCTTCGGCTCGCACTCCGAGCTGCGTGCGATCGCGGAGGTCTATGCATCGGACGATGCAGGCGGCAAGTTCGTGCGCGATTTCGTGGCCGCATGGGGCCGGGTGATGAACGCGGACCGGTTCGATCTTCGCTGAACCGGCCGGGGCGTCGCGCGGGACGGTTCGAATCCCTCGTGACGCCCCGGGCCCCGGCAGATCGGCGGGTCTACACTCGCGGGCGCATCCAACCCTTCGCCGAGGCAGCCGCTCCATGAAGCTCTTCTATTCCCCCGCATCCCCCTACGTCCGCAAGTGCATGGTGGTCGCGCACGAGGTCGGGCTCGCCGACCGCATCGAGCGCCTCGCGTGCGCCGCGAACCCCGTCAACCGCGACCGCTCCATCGTCGCGATCAACCCGCTCGGCAAGGTGCCGACCCTGATCACCGACGAGGGCACCGCCCTCTACGACAGCCGCGTGATCTGCGAGTACCTGAACGCGCTGGGCGGCGGCAGTCTCGTGCCCGCGTCGGGCGCCGCGCGCTGGCAGGTGCTGACCGAGCAGTCGCTCGGCGACGGCATCCTCGATGCCGCGCTGCTGGCGCGCTACGAGGGCGCGATGCGCCCCGAGCCGCTGCGCTGGGCCGAGTGGACCGCGGGTCAGCTCGACAAGGTCGAATGTGGTCTGGCCGAGATCGAGACGCACGCGGCGTCCTGGGGCGACACGATCGACCTGGGCAAGCTGACGCTCGCCTGTGCGCTGGGCTACCTGGATTTCCGGTTCGCGGCGCTTGACTGGCGCGCCCGCGCGCCGAAGGCGGCGGCGTGGCATGCGCGGATCAACGCGCGCGCCTCGATGCAGGCGACGCTGCCGAGCGCCTGAGGGCTCGCCCGTTCCGCGAATAAAAAGTGCGTTCCGCATGGTGAGATGCGCCGAGTGCGCTGCACCATGCGCATTTTTCAGGGTGGAAGAACGTATTGCACATCGTGGAAAGAGGTGTGCAAATCCATGATTCCATTATGAAAATTGATCTGTTGCTTCCGTGACTTTGTGCCGTTGCCACGCAGCATCCGTCTGTAGAGTCTTATACAAGACTGCAGCGCTGCTCGGTCGGACTCGTTCACAACCTCGGGAGCACCCAACATGTCGTCGCGCGAACTCGAAGCACAGAAACTCCAGAAGGAATGGTCGGACAGCCCCCGGTGGCGCGGCATCAAGCGCGGCTACACCGCTGAGGACGTCGTCCGCCTGCGTGGGTCGCTGACCCCGGAGCACACCCTGGCCAAGCGCGGCGCCGAGAAGCTCTGGCGTCTGATCAACGATGAGCCGTTCGTCAACTCGCTGGGCGCGCTGACGGGCAACCAGGCGATGCAGCAGGTCAAGGCCGGCCTCAAGGCCATCTACCTGTCGGGCTGGCAGGTCGCCGGTGACGCGAACCTGGCCGGCGAGATGTACCCGGACCAGTCGCTGTACCCGATCAACTCGGTGCCGTCGGTCGTCAAGAAGATCAACAACGCGCTGACCCGCTGCGACCAGATCCAGTGGATGGAAGGCAAGAACCCGAACGACCCGGGCTACATCGACTACTTCGCCCCGATCGTGGCGGACGCGGAAGCCGGCTTCGGCGGCGTGCTCAACGCCTTCGAGCTGATGAAGTCGATGATCGAGGCCGGTGCCTCGGGCGTGCACTTCGAGGACCAGCTCGCAGCCGTCAAGAAGTGCGGCCACATGGGCGGCAAGGTGCTCGTGCCCTCGCGCGAAGCCGTCGCCAAGCTGGTCGCCGCGCGCCTGGCCTCCGACGTGATGGGCGTGCCCACCGTGCTGCTGGCCCGCACCGACGCGGAAGCCGCCGACCTCGTCACCTCCGACGTTGACGAGACCGACAAGCCCTTCATCACCGGTGAGCGCACCGTCGAAGGCTTCTTCAAGACCCGCCCGGGCATCGACCAGGCGATCTCGCGGGGCCTGGCCTACGCGCCGTACGCCGACCTGATCTGGTGCGAGACCGGCAAGCCCGACCTCGAGTTCGCCCGCAAGTTCGCCGAGGCGATCCAGAAGCAGTTCCCGGGCAAGATGCTCGCGTACAACTGCTCGCCGTCGTTCAACTGGAAGCGCAACCTCGACGAGTCGACCATCGCCAAGTTCCAGCGCGAGCTGGGCGCGATGGGCTACAAGTTCCAGTTCATCACGCTGGCCGGCTTCCACAGCCTGAACTACTCGATGTTCAACCTGGCCTACGGCTACGCGCGCAACAACATGAGCGCGTTCGTCGAGCTGCAGGAAGCCGAGTTCGCGGCGGCCGAGCGCGGCTTCACCGCGGTCAAGCACCAGCGCGAGGTCGGCACCGGCTACTTCGACGCGGTGACCACCACGATCGAGCGCGAGTCGTCGACCGCGGCGCTCAAGGGCTCGACCGAGGACGAGCAGTTCTTCGACGGCAAGACCGCCGCGAAGAAGGCCGCCTGAGTCTCGCAGCTGCTGGCTGACGGGGCGCCTTCGAAGCACTGAAGGCGCCTCGGAACGCGGGCCGCGCACCGGAGTGATCCGGTCCGCGGCCCGCATGCTTTCTGGCGTGTGCGGCACGCCTGCACGCGGGTCGGATCGACCATGCGGCTTAGGCACGGCGGCCGTGTCCTCGGCCGTTCGTCGAATGGTGCGTCGCGTCGGCGACGTCGAAGATGGGACTCCATCCACGCCACCGGAGAGTCCCACGATGAACCGCTTCGAGCACGTCCGCTCCCCCGTCCGCGAGCGCGGGCAGGGCATGACCGAGTACCTGATCGTCGTCGCGCTGATCGCCGTCGCCGCGATCGGCACCTACACCCTGTTCGGCCAGACGCTGCGCCAGCAGACCGCCGGCCTCGCGCTCGAGGTGTCCGGGCAGGACGGCGGCAACGCCATCACCGGGGCGCAGGGCAATGCCACCGCGGCGCAGGGTGCGGCGGCCACGCGCAAGGGGCTGGAGAACTTCAACGCCGGCAACCACTGAGCCGCGCATCGCGCCGCCGCCGGGGTCGCCGTCATGGCCTTCGCCTCATCCGACACTGCCGGGCGCCTTGCCCGGCGTCCCGGCCGCGGCGCGGCCGTGCGGCGTCGGCATGCAGGGCAGGCGCTCGTCGTCGCCCTGGGTCTGCTGCTCGCCGGCGGCGCGATGCTCCATGCGATGTACAGCGCCGCCCGGGTGGCGGCGGCCAAGCAGCGGCTGGTCGACACGGCCGATGCCGCCGCCTGGAGCGCAGCGCTCTGGCGGGCGAGGGTGCTCAACTACCACGCGTACGCCAACCGCGCGATCCTGGCCAACGAGGTCGCCATCGCGCAGTCGGTCACGCTGCTGTCGTGGTCGAAGTACTTCGAGCAGCTCACCCGGAACGCGGCCACCGTCGGCACGGTGATCCCGCCCGCGCGGGTGATCCTCGAAGGCGTGGCCGAGGCCGCGAGCCTGGCTCGCGAATCGGCCGAGCTCGCCGCGACCTTGGAGATCGCCGCGCGAGGGGCCGAGGGTGTCGGATATCGCGCGATCCTGCAGGCGAGCCAGGAGATCCTGCAGCTGTCCACGCAGGGCTTCGGTGCGAGCATGGTCGCGGCCGAAGTCGCGCGGGCCAACGACCCGTCCTTCTTCGCCTGGGTGCTGCCCGATCCGTCCGGCGAGTGGCTCGGGCTGACGCACCGCACCGAGTCGCAGGACGATCGGCGCCGGTTCGCGGACCTGGTGCAGGCGTCGCTCGATCCGTTCGTCACCGGCCCGCGGTCGGCCGACGTCGGCCTGCCCGTGCCGTGTCTCGGCCTGCCGGTGCTGCGCAAGCGCGGCGCGACGATGCTTTCCGAAGACCTCGAGCGCTGGGAAGCGGTGGACACGCTGTCGGTCCATGTCAATCGCCCTCGGCGTCTGCGCTGCCGCGACGGCGAGGCACTGCCGCTCGGCTGGGGGGCAGCGGAGGCAGGGACCGAGCTCGGTGCGGTCGCGGGCACCGAGCGTGGCGTGGCGGACAACCCCGCGGCCAACGCGCTGGCCGGCACCACGATCGCCAGCTTCCCGAGCTTCTCGGGCATCGCCCGGGTTCGCGAGCTCGACTACGAGCGACTCGCCGATCCCCGCTTCCCGTCCCCGGTGCTCGCGGTGCTGGCGCGTCAGCCCGGCGAGGCGGTGGCCACCTCGATGTCGAAGGGCCTGGCGGCCGGCCGGATGCTGCCGCCCGATGCCTTCGCCGGAGACGCCGCGCCGCACCTGTGGGCGCTGTCCGCCGCGCAGGTCTACTTCCGCCGGCCAGTCGATGCGCCGGAGCGCATCGAGTACGCGAGCCTGTTCAACCCTTACTGGCAGGTTCGCCTCGCGCCGCCTGCGGCCGCGCATCGGGCGATCGCACTCGGCTATGTGCGCTGACCGTCGTCGTCATCGCGCCCGCGGTCAGGCACTCGTCGAGCTGCTGGTCGCCCTGATCGCGGTCCTGCCGCTGTTCTTCGGGATGGTGTGGCTCGCCAAGGTGCTCGATGTCCAGCAGGCGACGATCGCCGCTGCCCGGGCGCTGGCGTTCGAGTGCACCGTCCGTCCCGAGGCCTGTCGCGATGCGGACGGGCATCCCGAGCTCGCCATCGAGACGCGACGCCGTTTCTTCGCCGCCCACCGTCTGGGGCTGCGCAGCGACGAGACCGCTGCGGGCACGCCGGGTGTCGACGAACGCAATGCGATGTGGGTCGACCGCTCCGGCGAGGGGCTCCTCGAACGCTTCGAGGATGTGACGGTCTCCGTCGCACCGGTCGGCTTCGACAGCCCGCTCGCGTTCGCCGCCGGGCAGGGCGCCGCGGATCTGCTGTCCCGGGTCGGCGGACCGGGACGCTTCGGTCTGCAGATCGACGGTGGATTCATCGATGCGCGGGTCGAGACCCGACTCTCGCGCAGCCGTCCCCAGGACGGCTGGGTGAGCCGAATGCTGTCGATGCCACTGGTGCTCGGCGCCCGCCTGACCGTCCTGACCGACGCCTGGAATGCCTCGGGGCCCTATGGACCGGCTGCGGACACCGTCGAGACCCGCGTGAGCGCCGGGGCACGCCTGCCCGTCGCGGACCCGGTCATCGAGGCCGGCTGGCTCGGCGCGCGCGGCCTGCTCGCGGTCGCCGACTTCCTGCAGGTCGAGCCGTCCGCCTCGGCCTTGCGATGGCGCGAGATCGATGTCGACCTGGTCCCGCCGGATCGCCTGGGCACAGGTCCTGTGCCGAACCTGCCGGACCTGCCGGCACCCGATCGTCCCTGAGAGAGGAGACCCCCATGGATGCACTGCCCGCCGACGTCCGACAGGAGCTGGTCATGGTCGCAGCCGCCTTCGACGGCCACGCCGTGACGACGCACCGCTTCCGCTCGCCGTCACCGCCCGCACCGCTGGCCGCGGCGCTGCGCGAGCGCTGGCGCATCGAGGGGCTGGCGGTCGTCGAATCGCGCAGCGGCGACTGGACGGTCCTGTCGGTGCGCAGCCCGGATGCGATGCGCACCGTCCAGTTCCGGCCCACGGCGGCCGGCACGGAGGGGCTCGCCTCGAGCTGGGTCCGCGCGGCCTCGAACGATCCGGCGGCCGGCGACGGCGCCGC
>CAIUGQ010000402.1 GCA_903898725.1 uncultured Burkholderiales bacterium
ACCATCGGTGTCCTGCTGAAGTATCACGAGGACATCGCCCGGATGCAGGGCGGCGAGGCGCAGCGCCTGCTGCAGGAACTCGCCACCGCGGCCGGCCGCGGCTGATCCCATGTCGGGCCCGGCAGAGGCTCCGGGCTCGCTCGCCCGCAACGTGGTCGTGTTCGCCCGCGTGCTGCGCGCGAGCGGCCTGCCGATCGGGGTCGACCGCGCCGCTGCGGCGGTCCGGGCGGTCGATGCGGTGGGGCTCGCACGACGCGACGACGTGCATGCCGCGCTGGCCGCGACACTGATCAGCCGCCGCGAACACCTGCCTCTGTTCGACGCCGCGTTCGACGCGTTCTGGCGCGATCCGAAGCTCGTCGAACGGATGATGGCCGCACTGCTGCCGAAGATCTCCGGCCGCGGCCGCCCGCCCTCCGACCCCAAGCGCCCTGCCCGGCTGCAGCAGGCACTCGCAGGCCGCCCGCCGCCGCCCGCGCCGCCCCGTGAAGGCGGCGGCGACGAGCACACCGTCGACGCGCTGCTGACCTGGTCGGAGAGCGAGCGCCTGAAGACCCGCGACTTCGATTCGATGACGGTCGAGGAGTTCCGCGAAGCGTGCCGCCTCGTGCGCGAACTGCCATCGCCGGTGCCTCCGGTGCCGGTCCGCCGCTGGAGGACCGCAGCACGCGGACCGTTGGACCTGTCCGCCACGCTGCGCCGGATGGCACGCGATCCGTCGATCACCCGTGTTCTGCATCGCACGAGGCGCGAGCGGCCGGCGCCGCTGGTGGTCCTGTGCGACATCTCGGGGTCGATGGATCGGTATGCCCGGGTGATGCTGCACTACGTCCACGCGCTGATGCGCGACCGCCCTCGCGTCTCGGTCTTCACCTTCGGCACCCGGCTCACCAACGTGACCCGGGCGATGCGACACCGCGACCCGGACGAGGCGATCGCCGGTGCGTCGCGGGCGGTCGAAGACTGGAGTGGCGGCACACGGATCGGTCCTTCGCTCGATGCATTCAATCGGCAGTGGGCGCGGCGCGTGCTCACCGGCAATGCGGCCGTGCTGCTGGTGACCGACGGCCTCGATCGGGCCGACGACGGCTCGCTCGGCGAGGCGGCCGCGACGCTGTCGCGCTTCGCCCGCCGCATCGTCTGGCTCAACCCGCTGCTGCGCTACGACGGCTTCGAGCCCCGCGCGGCCGGCGTGCGGGCGCTGCTGCCCCATGTGGACCGACACCTGCCGGTCCACTCGCTCGAGCGCCTGCAGGACCTCGGTCGGGCGCTGCGCCAGCCAGGCGCCTCGCCGCGGGCGCCCAGGCACTGATCCCCAAGGAGTCCCCCGATGCAGATGACCGGCCAGAGAACCCTGCCCGTCCCGCCGCAGCAGGCCTGGGACGCACTCAACGATCCGGAGATGCTGAAGGCCTGCATCCCGGGCTGCGAGTCGATCGTCGCGACCGAGCCGAGCCGCTACGAGCTGGTCATGGCGGCCCGGATCGGCCCCGTTTCCGCGAAGTTCAAGGGGCGGCTGTCGCAGTCCGATGTCATCGAGCCCGAGTCCTACCGGATCGAGTTCGACGGCCAGGGCGGTGCCGCCGGATTCGGAAAGGGCGCGGCCGCGGTCCGGCTGACGGCGGTGGAGGGCGGTACCCTCCTCGACTACGATGTGAGCGCGACGATCGGCGGCAAGCTGGCCCAGATCGGCTCGCGGCTGGTCGACGGTGCGGCCCGCAAGATCGCCGACGATTTCTTCGCGACCTTCGAGACGACGCTTCGCGAGCGTGCTGCGACACTGCAGCCGGCGGCCTCGGAGGCCGGTGAAGCGGGCGCGATCCAGCGGCCGACCGCCACCGGGGACGCGCCGGCGACGCCATCGCCGAGCGGCTCGAACCGGATCCTGTGGGCGATCGCCGCCGCGGCGGCGCTCGTCGTGATGTACCTGCTGGCGCGCTGAGCCGCGCCGCGAGGAGCAGAGCATGGACAGTCTGGATCTTCAGGTGCTCGAACAGGCCCGCGCCTGGGCGCGCGCCGGCCGCCGCGCGTGGCTCGTCACCGTCGCCGAGACCTGGGGCTCGGTGCCCCGCCCGCCCGGGGCGCTGCTCTGCCTGCGCGACGACGGCCTGGTCGTCGGCTCGGGGTCGGGCGGCTGCGTCGAGGACGACCTGATCGACCGGGTGCGCCACGGCGAGCGCGTCGACCGGCCGTCGACCATCGTCTACGGCGTCTCCAAGGAGGAGGCCGCACGCTTCGGCCTGCCCTGCGGCGGCACGCTGCGCCTGGTGCAGGAGCCGCTCGGCGACGTGGCCTGGATCGACGCGCTGCTCGAGCGTACCGCGCGCCACGAGCTGGTCGCGCGCC
>CAIUGQ010000403.1 GCA_903898725.1 uncultured Burkholderiales bacterium
CCACGCAAGGCCCGACCGAGCCCTGCTCCGAGAGCTGCTGCGCGGACAGTGCCCGATGGTCGGCCGCCAGGGCCGCGAGCGCGGCCTCGTCGGTGCCCCGGATCGAGTACGGCAGGAACTTCGACGCACCGCCACAGGCGAGCGCCCCCATCGGCAGCAAGCGGCACTCGCCGTCGCTCGTGCAGGAGGCCGGACCGATCCGGGTCTTGACCTCGGCCTCGACAAGGTCGATCCGCGCCTGCAGCGTGACGGCCTCGACCTTCTCGGCGCTGCCGCCGCAGCCGGCCACCAGCCCGAGGCCGAGGGCAACGCCCCCTGCCGCGAGCACGAACCGGCGCATGCCGGCAACCGTCGATGCGCCGATCACGCCGCTTCGGTCTCGCGCGAGGCGCGCTTGCGCTCGTGTTCCTTCAGGTGACGCTTGCGCAGGCGGATCGACTTGGGCGTGATCTCGACCAGCTCGTCGTCGGCGATGAATTCCACCGCCTTCTCCAGCGTGAGCTGCATCGGCGGGGTCAGCACGATCGCATCGTCCTTGCCGGCCGAGCGCACGTTGGTCAGCTTCTTCTCCTTGACCGGGTTCACGATGAGGTCGTTGTCCCGGGTGTGGATGCCGATGATCATGCCCTCGTACAGCTCCTCGCCGGGCACGACGAACATGCGGCCGCGGTCGTCGAGCTTCCACAGCGCGTAGGCCACCGCACCGCCGTCGTCGCCGCTGATCAGCACGCCGTTGCGGCGGTCCTCGATCGGGCCGGCCATGGGCGCGTAGTCGTCGAACACGTGGCTCATGATGCCGGTGCCGCGGGTGATGTTCAGGAACTCGGAGTGGAAGCCGATCAGGCCACGCGCCGGCACCCGGTAGTCGAGCCGAACGCGGCCCTTGCCGTCCGGCTCCATGTTGGTCATGTCGGCCCGGCGCGTGCCGAGGTACTCCATCACGGCGCCCTGGTGCTGGTCCTCGACGTCCATCGCGAGCGTCTCGAACGGCTCTTCCTTGACGCCGGTCTCGGGGTTGATCCGGACCTTGGGCTTCGGACGCGAGACGGCCATCTCGTAGCCCTCGCGACGCATGTTCTCCAGCAGGATCGTCAGGTGCAGCTCGCCCCGGCCCGACACCACGAAGGTGTCGCTGTCCGACGGGAACTCCACGCGCAGCGCGACGTTCGACTGCAGCTCGCGCTCGAGCCGGTCGCGGATCTGGCGGCTGGTGACGTACTTGCCTTCGCGGCCGGCCAGCGGCGAGGTGTTGACCATGAACTCCATGGTCAGCGTCGGCTCGTCGACCTTCAGCAGCGGCAGCGCATCGGGCGTGTCGGCCGCGCAGATCGTCGCGCCGATGTCGAGCCCGTCGACGCCGGTGACCGCGACGATGTCGCCGGCCTCGGCCCCGTCCATCGGGATGCGCTCGAGGCCCTTGTAGCGCAGCACCTGGTTGACCTTGCTCATCACCGGCTTCGAGCCCGGCCCGAGCAGCGTCTGCACCTGCATGCCCGCGGTCACGCGCCCGCGGTTGATGCGGCCCACGCCGATCCGGCCGACGTAGCTGCTCCAGTCGATCGACAGGATCTGCATCTGCAGCGGGCCGTCGACATCGTCGGCGCGCTGCGGGACGTGCTTGAGGATGGCGTCGTAGAGCGCGCGCATCGTGCCCTGCGGCATGCCGGCCTCGTTGCGCGGCAGCGCCTCCATCTCCTCGATCTCGTTGACCGCGAAGCCGGCGAGCGCCGAGCAGTAGACGATCGGGAAGTCCATCTGCTCGGCGGTGGCGCCGAGCTTGTCGAACAGCTCGAAGACCTGGTCGATCACCCAGTGCGGGCGCGAGCCGGGACGGTCGATCTTGTTGACCACGAGGATCGGCTTCAGGCCCAGGGCCAGCGCCTTGCGGGTCACGAAGCGGGTCTGCGGCATCGGGCCGTCGACCGCATCGACCACCAGCAGCACGCTGTCGACCATCGACAGCGCGCGCTCGACCTCGCCGCCGAAGTCGGCGTGCCCGGGGGTGTCGACGATGTTGATGCGGGTGCCGTCGACCTCGATCGCGCAGTTCTTCGCAAGGATCGTGATGCCACGTTCCTTCTCGAGGTCGTTCGAGTCCATGATCCGCTCGGTCATCGCCTGGTGGGCGCGGAACGTGCCGGACTGGCGGAGCAGCTGGTCGACCAGCGTGGTCTTGCCGTGGTCGACGTGGGCGATGATCGCGATGTTGCGGATGGCCTGCATGGGAGGAGTCCTGTGGCTTTATGTGTTCGGTCGGTCGCGGGGCACGGTGGCCAGCACGCGCTGGGGCGCGAGCAGACCGGGCGGTGCAAAATCGGCGATGCCCAGCAGGCGATCACCGAGGTAGACGCGCACCGGCCCCGCAGGCGCACGCGACAACGGGGCACGGTCGGCATGATCCAGCACGATCCGTTGCCCCTTGATGAATCGGTCGGCCAGCACCTCTCCCAGCCCGACGCGCGGCAGGCCGGCGACCAGGGTGTCGAGGGGCGCGAGCCAGCCCGCGCGGGCGACCGGATCGGCCGCCTCGAGGGCGTCGAAGCCCACCGCCTGCGCGATGTCCAGCGCACCGACCCGCGTGCGCCGCAGCGCCACCAGGTGGGCGCCGCAGCCGAGCCGCTCGCCGATGTCCTGCGCGAGCGTGCGGATGTAGGTGCCCTTCGAGACGCGGGCGCGGAAGGTCGCGAGCGGGCGCGCGGGGTCGCTGCGGTCGACGTCGAGCAGCCCGATCTCGTGCACGGTCACGGTCCGCGCCTCGCGCTCGAGCGTCACGCCCTCGCGTGCATAGGCATAGAGCGGGCGGCCGTCGCGCTTGAGCGCCGAGTGCATCGGCGGCACCTGCGCGATCTCGCCGGCGAAGGCCGCGCATGCGGCGGCGATCTCGGCGTCGTTGCAGGTCACCTCGCGCTCGGCGGTCGTCACGCCCTCGGCGTCGCCGCTGTCGGTCGAGACGCCCAGGCGCATCGTCGCCTCGTAGGTCTTGTCGGCGTCGAGCAGGTCGTGCAGGAACTTGGTCGCCTCGCCGAACGCGATCGGCAGCAGCCCGGTCGCCATCGGGTCGAGCGTGCCGCCGTGGCCGCCCTTGGCCGCCGAGAACGCGCGGCGCGCGCGCTGCAGCGCATCGTTCGAGCTCGGGCCCGTCGGCTTGTCGAGCAGCAGCACGCCGTCGACGCGCTGCCATGCGCGACGCACGCGCGGGGCAGCACCGCGGACGGCGGTCTCGTTCACTCGGCCGCCCGTGCGGCGCCGCTCGGGCCGTCGGATGCGGCTTCGGCGCCGCTCGCGGTCCCGGCGTCGAGCCCGTCGTCGGCCGCCCGCACCGCATTCGCCTGATCGATCAGGCGAGACATGTCGACCCCGTGCTCGACCGACCGGTCGTGCACGAAGCGCAGCTGCGGGTTGGTGTGGATGCGCACGCGCCGCCCCATCTGCGAACGCATGAAGCCGGCGCTGCGGCGCAGCCCCTCGAGCGTGCGCGCGACGGTCTCGTCGTCGCTCGGCATCACCGTGAAGTGGACCGTGGCGTACGCGTAGTCGGCGGTGATGTCGACCGAGGTCAGCGTCACCATGCCGATCCTCGGATCCTTGACCTCGCGCGCGATCAGCTGCGCGAGCTCCTGGTGGATCTGCTCGGCGACGCGGGTCGCGCGGTCGCCGCCGCTCTTTGAGTGCCTGTTCATGCCGTTGCCGTCCGTCGTGCGTGCCGGGTGAACTCGGGCGCCGCAGGCCGGAGGCGGCCCGCGCTCGCGCGGGCCACGCCAGGCACCGCGGCGCTCAGAGCGTCCGCGCCACTTCCTTCACCTCGAACACCTCGAGCTGGTCGCCGACCTTGATGTCGTTGTGATTCTTCAGGGTCAGGCCGCACTCGAAGCCCTCGCGGACCTCGCGGGCGTCGTCCTTGAAGCGCTTGAGCGAATCGAGCTCGCCGGTCCAGATGACCACCGACTCGCGCAGCAGGCGGATCTTCGAGCCGCGCCGCACCACACCGTCGGTGACCATGCAGCCCGCGATGTTGCCGATCTTGCTGACGGAGAAGATGTTGCGGATCTCGACCGTGCCGATGGTCTCCTCCCGCTTCTCGGGCGCGAGCATGCCGCTCATCGCCGCCTTCACCTCGTCGACCGCGTCGTAGATGATGTTGTAGTAGCGGATGTCGACGCCGTTGGACTCGGCCAGCTTGCGGGCGGCCTGGTCGGCGCGCACGTTGAAGCCGATGACCACCGCCTTCGAGGCCACCGCGAGGTTGATGTCGCTCTCGGTGATGCCGCCGACCGCCGCGTGGACGATCTGCACCCGGACCTCGGCGGTCGAGAGCTTGAGCATCGACTGCGCCAGCGCTTCCTGCGAACCCTGCACGTCGGCCTTGATGATGAGGGCCAGCGACTGCGTCGCGCCCTCGGCCATCTGGTCGAGCATGTTCTCGAGCTTGGCCGCCTGCTGGCGGGCGAGCTTGACGTCGCGGAACTTGCCCTGGCGGAACAGCGCGATCTCGCGCGCCTTGCGCTCGTCGGCGATGCCTTGGACTTCCTCGCCCGCGGACGGCACCTCGGACAGGCCCTGGACCTCGACCGGAATCGAGGGGCCGGCTTCGGTGATCGACTTGCCGGCCTCGTCGAGCATCGCGCGCACGCGGCCGTAGGCCGAGCCGGCGAGGATGACGTCGCCGCGCTTGAGCGTGCCCGACTGCACCAGCACGGTCGCGACCGGGCCCTTGCCCTTGTCGAGACGCGCCTCGATCACGATGCCCTTGGCGGGCGCCTCGACGACCGAGCGCAGTTCCAGCACCTCGGCCTGCAGCAGCACGTTCTCGAGCAGCTCGTCGATGCCCGCGCCGGTCTTGGCCGACACGCCCACGAACGGCACGTCGCCGCCGTAGTCCTCGGGCACGACTTCCTGCGCGACCAGTTCCTGCTTGACGCGGTCGAGGTTGGACTCGGCCTTGTCGATCTTGTTCATCGCGACGACGATCGGCACGCCGGCCGCCTTCGCATGGGCGATCGCCTCGATCGTCTGCGGCATCACGCCGTCGTCGGCCGCGACCACCAGGATGACGATGTCGGTCGCCTTCGCACCGCGCGCCCGCATGGCGGTGAACGCCTCGTGGCCCGGAGTGTCGAGGAAGGTGATGATGCCGCGCGGCGTCTCGACGTGGTACGCGCCGATGTGCTGCGTGATGCCGCCGGCCTCGCCCGCCGCGACCTTCGCGCGCCGGATGTAGTCGAGCAGCGAGGTCTTGCCGTGGTCGACGTGACCCATGATCGTGACGACCGGCGGACGCGGCAGCTTCTCGACGTCGGCGTGGGTCGCCGACTGCTCGAGCAGCGCCTCGGGGTCGTCGAGCGCGGCGGCGATCGCGGTGTGGCCGAGCTCCTCGACCAGGATCATCGCGGTCTCCTGGTCCAGCGGCTGATTGATGGTGACCATCTGGCCCATCTTCATCATCAGCTTGATGACCTCGGCCGCCTTGACCGACATCTTGTGCGCGAGGTCGGCGACGGTGATCGTCTCCGGCACGTGGATCTCGCGGACGATCGCCTCGGCCGACTGCGAGCCGCCCGAGTCGTGGCCGCGATGGTCGCCGCGACCGCCGCGGTGACCGCCGCCGCGCGGGCCGCGCCAGCCGGCGGCGCCGCCGCTGCTGTCGCCGCGGGTCTTGATCGCGCGGCGCTTGGCGGCATCGTCCTGCCAGGTCGACGACAGGTTCTCGGACTTGACGTGCTTCTTGACGGTGCCGGGGGCAGCCGGCGCGGAGCCCGGTCGGGCGGCACCCGGCGCGGCGGCCGGGCGGGCCGTCGGCCGATGCAGCGTGCCGGAGGGCTTGACCTCGGCCGGGGCCGCTGCGGGGGCCGCTGCGGCGACGATCGGCGGCGGGGGCGCCTCGACCGGCTTGGGCTGCGGGCGGCGCGAGGCGGTCAGCAGCCGGTTGATCGCGGCGGCCTCGTCCTCGGCCTTGCGGCGGGCCGCGACCTGCGTGGCAGCCTCTTCCTGCGCCTTGCGGGCGACCGCTGCCGCAGCCTGCGACGCGAGGCGCGCGGCTTCGGCGGCGGCCTCGGCCTGCGCGGCCGCGACGTCGTTCTGAGCGGATGCAACCTCGTTCTCGGCCTCGGCGGCCTTCAGCGCGGCAATCCGCTCCTGCTCACGACGGGCTTCCTCCTCACGCAGCGCGGCTTCGCGGGCGGCTTCCTCGGCGCGCTGGCGCTCGGCCTCGGCGCGCTCCTCGCGCTCGCGCATCTCGGCCATCTCGCGCTCCTGACGCTCGAGGGCCTCGCGCTGCTTGCGGTCTTCCTCGTCGCGCAGACGCTGCTGCTCGACCTCGACCGGCGACAGCGCACGCGCGGCGGCTTCTGCCGGCGGCGCGATCTGCACCTCGGCGCCTTCGGCGTCGCGCTGCACGAACACGCGCTTCTTGCGGACTTCGACCTGGATCGTGCGGGCCCGCCCGGTGGCGTCGGCCTGCTTGATCTCCGAGGTCTGCTTGCGCACGACGGTGATCTTCTTCTTCGGCTCGTCGGCGCCGTGCGCGCGGCGCAGCGCCGTCAGCAGCTGCGCCTTGTCGGCCTCGGTCAGCATGTCGTCGGCCGAGCGCTTCTCCACGCCGGCGGCGCGCAGCTGCTCGAGCAGCACCTCCGCCGGCACTTTGAGCTCGGCGGCGAAATTGGACACGTTGGTGCTAGACATTCAGGTCCTTCCGGCTCAAGCCGACTCGTTCTCGAACCAGTGCGCGCGCGCCTTCATGATCAGCGACTTCGCACGTTCCTCGTCGAGGCCGGTGGCCTCCACGAGTTCGTCGACCGCGAGCTCGGCCAGGTCATCACGGGTATGGATGTTCGAATCCGCCAGCTTCGCGGCGAGGTCGCGGTCCATGCCCTCGAGGC
Source organism: uncultured Burkholderiales bacterium (assembly GCA_903898725.1). Taxonomy (GTDB): domain Bacteria; phylum Pseudomonadota; class Gammaproteobacteria; order Burkholderiales; family Burkholderiaceae_E; genus UBA4615. The sequence goes on from CAIUGQ010000403.1 coordinate 6,876, forward strand.
TCAGCAGATCCTCGGTGGTGCTCTCGAGCTTCTCTTCCTTGGCGATCGCCTCGGTGAGCAGCACGTTGCGCGCTCGATCGCGCAGCTCGTTGACCGTGTCCTCGTCGAAGGCCTCGATCTCGAGCATCTCGTTCAGCGGCACGTAGGCGACCTCGTCCAGCGACGAGAAGCCCTCGTCGATCAGGATGTCGGCCACCTCCTCGTCCACGTCGAGCTTCTCCATGAACATGCCACGCAGCGCGGTGCGCTCGTTGGCCTGCTTTCCGGCGCTCTCCTCGGCGGTCATGATGTTGATCTGCCAGGTCGTCAGCTCCGAGGCGAGGCGCACGTTGCGCCCGCCGGTGCCGATCGCCAGCGCGAGGTTGTCCTCGTCGACCACCACGTCCATCGAGTGCTTCTCCTCGTCGACGACGATCGACGAGACGTTCGCCGGCGCCAGCGCGCCGATCACGAACTGTGCCGGGTCCTCGGACCACAGCACGATGTCCACGCGCTCGCCGGCGAGCTCGCCGGTGACCGCCTGGACGCGCGAGCCGCGCACGCCGACGCAGGTGCCGATCGGATCGATGCGGCGGTCGGTCGTGTGGACGGCGATCTTGGCGCGCACGCCGGCGTCTCGGGCGGCCGCCTTGACCTGCAGCAGCCCCTGCTCGATCTCGGGCACTTCCAGGCGGAAGAGCTCCATGATGAACTCGGGCGCGGTGCGCGACAGGATCAGCTGCGGGCCGCGGCCTTCGCGATTGATGCGCGCCACCCAGCCCCGCACGCGGTCGCCCACGCGCAGGTTCTCCTTCGGGATCATCTGGTCGCGCGGCAGCCGGGCCTCGATCTTGCCGGACTCGATGACCGCGCCCTCGCGGTCCAGGCGCTTGATGGTGCCCGACAGCAGCGAGTCGCCGCGGCCGAGGAAGTCGTTGATGATCTGCTCGCGCTCGGCGTCGCGGATCTTCTGCAGGATCACCTGCTTGGCCGCCTGGGCGCCGATGCGTCCGGCCTCGATCGGCTCGAGCTCTTCCTCGACGTAGTCGCCGACCTGGATGTCCGGGATCTGCTTCTGCGCCTCGGTCAGGATCATCTGGATGTCGTGATCCTCCATCTCGCCGTCCGGCACGACCAGCCAGCGACGGAAGGCCTCGGACTCGCCGGTCTCGCGGTCGATCGATACGCGGCAGTCGACCTCTTCCTTGAAGCGCTTCTTGGTCGCCGAGGCGAGCGCGCTCTCGAGCGCGGCGAACACGACCTCGCGGGCCACGCTCTTCTCGCGCGCCAACGCATCGACCAGCAACAGTACTTCCCGGCTCATCCTGAAGCCTCCTAGAACTTGACCTTGGGCACCAGCCGCGCCCGCTCGATCTCGTCGAGCGTGAACGACAGCCTGCGCACCGTCTCGACTTCGCCCGCGTCCTGCGCGGGCGCCGTCGCCTCGTGTCCTGCGGCGCCCGCGGGGGTCGCTGCCTTCGCGGCCACAGCCTTCGCTGCCGCCGCCTTCATCGCCTCTTTCTGCGCCAGCTTGCGCGCAGCCTCCTTGGCGGCCGCCGCCTTGCCCACCTTCGCCCCCGGCTTGCGCGGCTTCGGCCCGTTCGGGTCCGGCAGCTCGAGCGCCCAGCGCACCGGCTCGCCGGGCCCCGTCGGCATCGAATCGTCGCGAACCAGCACGCCCTCGAAATTGCGCCGCCCGGACAGCGGCTCGCGCAACCGCAGCGCCACCTCCAGACCCTCGAAGCGCTCGTAGTCGGTCGCGCGCTTCAGCGGCCGGTCCAGACCCGGCGACGACACTTCGAGGCGCGCATAGTCGATGTTCTCGACCATGAGCACGTGCGACAGCTGGTGGCTGACCTTCTCGCAGTCCTCGACCCGTACCGAGGGCGGCATCGCATCGACGGGACGCGCCGGATCCGGCAGGTAGGCCGCGGCAGGAAGGTCGATCGTGACGCGCAGCAGACCGCGGCCGGCGAGCTCGACGTCGACCAGCTCGTAGCCCAACCCGCTCACCGTCCGTTCGATCACGGCTTGCACCGGCCCCACCACTGCCAACGACGTCCTTTGATGTGTGCTGCTGTGTTGCTGTCTGGTCTTCCCGCTGATCGGCCGACGGGAAAAAAAAATGGGCTTGGCCAGCCCATTCACTCGATCCGAGCACGCTCGCCTATGCGAGGTGTCTAGCCTGAAAAGTATAGCGGAAAAAGCGTCGGAGTTCCACTTCGGAGACACGGCGCATCGTGAAGCGACGTGCCCGGGGGCCGGAACCGGTCCGCCGCCGAGCCCGGGAACGGGCCGGCGGGGCGCCGCCGCAGGCCCACGCAGGCCCGCTCAGGCTCCGGCCGGGCCGCGACGGCGACCGCCGCCATTGCCACCGCCACCGCCGCCCGAGCGGCC
>CAIUGQ010000404.1 GCA_903898725.1 uncultured Burkholderiales bacterium
TCGCCGAGGGCATCGCGTGGCGCAATGCCGAGGCGATGCTCGCCGCCCGCCGGCCGCCGATCGCACCGTGAGCGCCGCGGGCGGGCGGACCGGTCCGCGGTTCGGTCCGCGGTTCGGCCTGCGGTTCGGCCTGCGGTTCGGTCCGCTGCTCGGTCTGCTGCTCGGCTTCGCGGTCGTGCCGACGGCGGCACTCGCCGCGGACCCGGCACCGACCACCGGACCCGGCTGCGCACCGGACATCGCCTCGCCCGCCGAACCCGCCGCGAGGCGGATCGTCCAGCCCGGACTCGAGATCGCCTGGCGTCCGGTCGGCGGCCCGATCGAAGTCGGGCGACCGTTCTCGATCGAGTTCGTGCTGTGCCCGCGTACCGCGCCCGGCACCCCGATCGAGCGACTGTCCGTCGACGCGTGGATGCCGGCACACCGGCACGGCATGAACTACCGGCCCACGCTCGTCGGCGCGCCGCCCGGGCCGCTGCGTGCCGACGGCCTGCTGTTCCACATGCCCGGACGCTGGCAGGTGGTGTTCGAGCTGAAGATGGGCGAGCGCAGCCTGCGCCTGACCGACGAGCTCACGCTGCGGTGAACCGCGCACGCCCCGCCCCGCGCCCGCTGTCCGCGCCGGGCACCCGGTACCGCCGCTGCATGCGCACGCCAGCGCTCGCGCTCGCAGCCGGGCTGGCGATCATGATGGGCGTCGCGGGCTGTCGCGCCCCTGCGGCGGCCTCAGCGGCGTCGGCGTCCTCGGCCCCGACCGCCGTGCCCGCGCCGTCCTCCGCCTCGCCCCCCGTCCCACCACTCGCCGCCGAACTCGGCCTCGATGCCGACGAGGTGGCCGCGATCGTCTCGCACGGACCGTGGCCACCGCCACGGCGCCCCGACCCGAGCAACCGAGTGTCCGGCGATCCGGCCGCCATCGAGCTCGGCCGCCGCCTGTTCGACGATCCGCGGCCCTCGGCCGATGGGCGCCGGCGCTGTTCCGACTGCCATCGCGCCGAACTGGCCTTCGCCGACGGCCGCGCCCGCCCGCCCGGCGCCGACGGGCTGCCGCTCGACCGCAATGCCCAGGGGCTGCTCGACGCCCGCCTGCACCACTGGTTCGGCTGGGACGGCGGCGCCGACTCGCTGTGGTCGTTCGTGCTGCGCCCGCTCGCCGACCCGCGCGAGATCGGCACCGACGATGCGCGGCTCGCCGCCCTCTTCGCCGCGGACCCGACGCTCGCCTGTCTGAGGCGTGCGGCCTTCGGCGAGCCCGTCCCTGCCGGCACCGCGCTGCGCGTGCAGGTCGCCAAGGCGCTCGCCGCCTTCCTCGAGACCCTGGACTCGCCCCGCACGCCCTTCGATGCGCTGCGCGACGCGCTCGCCTCGGCCGAACCGGACGCTGCGGCGCGCACCGCCGCGCGGGCCTACCCCGCCGAAGCGCTGCGCGGGCTGCGGCGCTTCGTCGGCGATGCCCGGTGCGCGCTGTGCCACGTGGGCCCCGCGTTCACCCATGGCGAGTTCCACGACGCCGGCCGCCCGTTCATGGCCGCGCCGGGCCGCCCGGATCCGGGCCGCCACGGCGGGATCGCGGCCCTGCGGGCAGACCCGTTCAACCGGCTCGGGCCCTGGAGCGACGCCCCGCCGGCGCAGGCCGCTGCGTCGGATGGCGCCGTCCGCACCCGCCACGTCGAGCCGTCACACCGCAACTTCGGCGAGTTCCGGGTCCCCGGCCTGCGGGCGCTCGCCCAAACCGCCCCGTACGGCCACGACGGATCGATGAAGACCCTGGACGATGTGATCACCCACTACTCGGAGATCGACATCGAGCGGCTGCATGCCGACGGCGAGGCCGTGCTGCGGCCGCTGCGCCTCGACGCGGGGGCGCGCGCCGAGCTGCATGCCTTCCTGTCGACGCTGTCGGTGCCGCTGCCCGCCCTGGCGCGCGGCGCGTCGGGAGCGTCCGCGGTGCCCGGCGCCGCGCCGGCCGGAGCGTCCGCA
>CAIUGQ010000405.1 GCA_903898725.1 uncultured Burkholderiales bacterium
GTGCCATCAGCCGCGCTTCGGCGGACGATGACGCCCCGTCCGCCTGGAACAGACCGAGAGCCCGAGATGGAATTCGACGACGTCATCCGCAGCCGCCGCAGCATCCGCGGCTTCCTCGACAAGCCGGTGCCCCGGGCGCTGATCGAGGCCATCCTCGAGCTCGCGATGCGTGCGCCGAGCTCGATGAACACCCAGCCCTGGCACTTCCACGTCGTGGCGGGCGCGGTGCTCGACCGGATCCGTGCGGGCAACGTCGAGCGCAACCTCGCCGGCATCCCTCACTCGCGGGAGTTCCGCCTCGGCCCCGAGTACGCGGGCGACCATCGCGGGCGGCAGGTCGAGATCGCCAAGCAGCTCTTCGGCGCGATGGGCATCGCCCGCGACGACAAGCAGGCGCGCCAGGACTGGGTGCTGCGCGGCTTCCGTCAGTTCGACGCCCCCGCGTCGATCATCGTCACCTACGACCGCGCGCTGCACGGCAGCGACATCCCGCCGTTCGACTGCGGGGCCGTGGTCAATTGCCTGGTGAACGCCGCGTGGTCGCGCGGGCTGGGCTGCGTGATCAACAGTCAGGGGATCATGCAGTCGCCGGTGGTGCGGGCCGAGGCGCGCATCCCCGAAGACGAAGTGATCCAGACGTGTGTGGCGATCGGCTGGCCGGATGAGACGTTTCCGGCGAATGCAGTGGTGTCGCGCAGGAAGGGGGTGGAGGAGGCGGTGAGGTTTCTGGGGTTCGAGGACTGAACCCTCAGGACCGCGGCCGATAGACGTGCGCGACGGCCAGCACCCAGGCCACCAGGCGTTCAGGCGTCACTGGGCTTGGCCTTCGAACGCCGGGTCGTCTGCTTCGTCTGCTTCGTTTGCGACGGACCCTCCAGCGACGCGAGCCAGCGTTCCCGCAGCAGCGACTCCTCGCGCAGCACCTCGGCATGCGCGCGCTGCACGCCCTCGACGAACGCGACCATGGCCGGGGACATCGTCCGCTTGCGCAGACGGACGATGCTCCATTCGACGCCCAGCCACTTCGCCTCCAGCAGCGGCACGATCTGGCCACGATCGAGTTCTGCCCGCACCATCCCCAAGGTCGCGAACGTGAACGCGTCCGTGTTCGCCACGACACCGGTCGCGAATCGAATGGACGGACATTCGATCGCCGGAAAGGGCAGCGTCGAGGCCCCGCCGTGGACCGACGGCGCGCGCCGGGCGGCGAGGATCGGCTTCAGCACGCGCGGCGGCAGCATCACCACCTGGGCGAACGGATAGTCCAGCACGTCGGCGATGGCGAGCGACGTTCTGCCTGCCAGCGGATGCCCGGCACGCACGACGACCCACCCTGACATCGGCGTGAGCTCGGCGACGACCTCGAAGGCGTCCGCGCCCTCCAGGACGCTGGCCTCGGCGATGGCGAGGTCGACCGTACGCGCGCGAAGCAATCGGGCCACCACGGCGGGGTCGTTCATCACGGTCCGCAGCCGAACCCCCGGGTGCGCGGCGGCAAACCGCGCGGCGCAGATCGGCCCGAGCACTTCGGCCACGTACGGGCCCATGCCCACCGAGAGCTCGCCTGTTCCGAGCCCCTTGGCGAGTGCCACCTCCCGCTCGAGGTCACCGACCCCCGCCAACACATCGGCGACGTGCTGCATGAACACGCGACCGAAGTCGGTCGGCTCGTGCCCCGATCGGCTGCGATTGAAGAGCGGCAGCCCGACACGCGCTTCGAGCTCCTGGATGCCGCGACTCAGGGACGGCTGCGCGATACCCAATGCCTCGGCGGCGCGGCTGAAGCTGCCGTGGTCTGCCAGTGCCTGCGCGTGGCGGAGCAGTCGAAGGTCGATCGACACCAGGAAACTCCCGAATCGGCAACGGCGTGAATATACCCAATTCGCATACGAACCATAGCTGCCATGAGCTTGAGCTATATCAGGCAGCCAAGCACACTCCCGCCTGGCATCGGCAGACGACGCCCGCCGACCACGGACTGGGAGGTCCCATGAGGTTCAGCACCGTCTCTCGCGTTGCCTTGGCCACCGTGCTCTGTCTCGTGGCGATGGTCGGCGCCCGCGCCCAGAGCGCGCCCGCCCCGACACCGGCGGAAGCGAGGGCGATCGCCAGGGAAGCGTGGCTGTACGCCTATGCCCCCGTGCAGGGCTACCAGACGCTGTACAGCCAGACCCAGAACAAGGACGCCTCCGGCTACATCGGTGGCTTCAACCGCTTCCGGCACTACACGCGCTCATCGACGCCGCAGGACAAGGACATCGTCACGCCGAACAACGACACGCCCTACTCGTGGGCGTGGCTGGACCTGCGCGCCGAGCCCATCGTGCTGTCGCTGCCGGCGGTGCCGGCACCGCGCTACTACGTGAACCAGTGGTTCGACCTGTACACGCACAACTTCGCCTACACCGGTGTGCGGGCGACGGGTCGCGACGCGGGGACCTACCTGTTCGTGGGGCCGCGCTGGAAGGGCGCGGTGCCCAAGGGCATCACGAAGGTGTTCCGATCGGAAACCGAGTTCATCGGGACGCTGACCCGCACGCAGCTGAACGATCCGAATGACATCTCGGCGATGCACGCGATCCAGACCCGGTACACGCTCACGCCCCTCTCGCAGTTCACCGGCCAGCGGGCACCGAGGCCCGCGCCCCCGGTCGCCTGGCCGGCCTGGGATGCGAGCAAGGCCGAAGGCATCGGCTTCATCACCTACCTCAACGCGATGCTGCCGTTCATGCCGACGGTGCCTTCCGAGAAGGCCCTGTTCGCCCGCTTCGCGAAGATCGGCATCGGTCCTGGCAAGCCGTTCTATCCGGCCAAGCTCGCCCCGCAGGTCCGCACTGCCATCGAGCTGGGCGTCGCGGATGCCTCCAAGGCACTGAAGGACACGGCCCTCGCACAATCGAGCTCGAAGGGGTTCTTCGGCGCCCGCAGCGAGCTGGGCACGGACTACGTCATGAACCGGTCCTTGGGGGCCATGCTCGGCATCTACGGCAACAGCACGGCAGAGGCCGTCTATGGCACCCAGCAGACCGGGCCGGACGGCAAGGTGCTGGACGGCAGCAGGCGCTGGGTGCTGCGCTTCGAGCCAGGCCAGCTGCCACCTGTCACCGAGTTCTGGTCGATCACGATGTACACCCTGCCGGAGCGACTGCTCGTCGACAACCCGATCAATCGCTACTCGCTCGGCGACCGGACGGCGGGCCTCAAGCAGGGCGCCGACGGGTCGCTCGAGATCTACATGCAGCACGACAACCCGGGGCCGGACAAGGCGTCGAACTGGTTGCCCGCGCCGAAGGGTCCGTTCTTCTTCGTCGCGCGCTTCTACGGGCCCAGGCAGTCGGCGATGGACGGGACGTGGACGCTGCCGCCGCTGGTCGAACGCCCGTGATGGACTTCCAAGATTTCTTCCAGCCGAGCAACCCATGAAGATGAACGTGATCGCCCAACGCCTGCTGCCGGCATTGATCCTGACGCTGACGCCCTTCGCGAGCGCCCCCGCGCAGCAGGTCCCGCTGCCGAGAACCGCTGCCGAGGTCCCGGCACCGCCTGCCGGCACCGCGATGAGCAAGGCCTATGTGCAGACGGTCGGCAGGATGGCGTATCTCTGGGGTTACGCACTGGTCAACTCGCATAACCGTCGAGCCGGATTCGCCTACCTGTCGGGCCAGAACGGCAACGTCGCCGGCTTGAACGGCGGTGTGGTGCCGATGGCGCCGATCAATCAGGCCGCCATGCTGACCGACTACGTCGACCCCGCGCAGACCTTCGTGACCTGCCCGAATCAGGACGTGGTCTACGGCGCGGGCTATTTCGCGCTCGACAAGGAACCGGTGGTCTTCCAGGTGCCGAACTTCGGCGACCGGTTCTGGGTCTATGCGCTCTACGACGCGCGAACCGATCAGTTCGCGCAGATCGGCAAGCCCTACGGCACGAAGCCCGGCTTCTACATGATGGTCGGTCCCAACTGGAAGGGCACGAAGCCGGCGGGCATCACGGCGGTCGTACGGTCGTCCACCGAACTCGCCTTCTCCATCCCGCGCATCTTCAAGGGCGACAGCGAGCAGGAGACCCGGGCCGTCCAGCCGCTGGTCAATCAGGTCATGTTCTATCCGCTGAGCCAGTTCAACGGAAAGATGAAGACCACCGACTGGAGCCGGCTGCCGAAGTGGCCCACGCCCGCCGGCGCGGTCGGCGAAACCAAGTGGGTGGTGCCCGAGAAGTTCTACGAGCAGTTGCCCGGTGTGATGAAGCTCGTGCCGCCGATGCCGGGCGAGGAGTCGCTCTATGCGTGGATCTCGTCGGTGTGGACGGCCGCCGAGAAGGACCCGGCGATCAAGGACGCACTGATCGAATCGTTCGTGGCGGCCGACAAGGACACGATCGCGCCCTTCTTCCGTTGGGACCAGAACGGACGGCCCGCCGGCAATGGCTGGAACTCGCCGGTCAACAACGCGCAATGGGGCAACGACTATCTCAATCGCACCGCGACCGCGAAGTCGAACATGTACGACAACCGGCCGATCGAGACGAAGTACATCTATCGCGACTACGACAGCGAGGGCCGTCAGCTCGAGGGCAAGTACAGCTACAGCGTGACCTTCGCCAAGGGACAGGAGCCGCCGGTGAAGGGCTTCTGGTCGTTGACGGTCTACAACGACAAGCATGTGTTCCACCCCAACCCGCTCAAGCGCTATTCGCTCGGCACGAAGAGCAAGTCGTTCATGAAGTACAACCCGGATGGTTCGCTGACGCTGTACTTCGGGGCGAAGTCACCGGGCCAGGACAAGGAGTCGAACTGGGTGCCGGCCCCCGAGGGAGAGTTCTCGCTGTATATCCGCGCCTACTGGGCGGAGCCTTCGATCATCAACGGCAGCTGGATGCCTCCCAACGTCGTTCGCGGCAACTGAGCGCGGCCCGCGGCGGGGCGCGAAGCCTTGCAGGACGAGGTTGGGGGAGGCGGTCAGTCGAGCGCGGCGACGAACTTCGACTTCCACAAGGCCCACGGGCGCCCCATGACCTGCCGGTTGGTGCGCGTCGCGAGTTCGCACTCGCAGGGCGACAGGTACTTCACCGCGCCGCCCAGGCCGATCGCGCGATGCTGGAGGTCCGCGTTCTGCTGCGTGTAGTGCGCCCGGAACACCGCTTCCGGCAGATCGCGGCCGACCGCGCAGAACCCGTGGCCGCGCATGAGCACGACGGCCCCGTCGGCCACGGCCTCGGCCAGCCGTGCCCCCTGGTCGTTGTCGCGGATCAGCAGATCGGTCATGCCGAAGTGCTCGCGCATCTCGAACACCGGCACATCGCCGCCGAGAAAGCTGGCCATGTGCGAGATCGGCGCCAGCGGCACGCTCGATGCCGCGAACGGGACGACCGCCGGCGCATGGCTGTGCACGACGGCGCGGACGTCCGGGCGGCTCGCGTAGATCCGCCCGTGGATGAATCGCTCGAGGTACGGCGTGCGCAGGTCGCCGTCGAGTGGCGCCGAGTCGAGATCGAAGGCCATGATGTCGCCGGCCTCGACGTGTTCGGGAGGGCACGCGCGCGACATCAGGTAGCGGTCGGGCCGGTCCGGGTGCCGGACGCTGACGTGGCCGAAGCCGTCGAGCACCCCGAGGCCGGCCAGGATGCGGTTGGCGGCGACGAGGTCGTTCGACACCGTGCCCGCCGAGGCGGCCGGGCTCATGCCGCGGCTGGGGCCGGCACCGCCGGGAGACGTGTCGTGGTCGAGGTTCATGGGCGGCTCACTCGGGCTGGATGCCGATGTACTTGACCAGCACGGAGAAGCGTTCGACGTCCTCCGCGATGACCTGCTTCATCGCCGCCGGCGAACCGGCATTCGGCACGAGACCGGCGGCTCGCAGCTTGTCCGCGACATCGCTCGACGCCAGCGCGCCCCGAAGCGCCTCGTGCAGCCGGTCGACGATGGCCGGCGGCGTCCCGGCCGGCGCGGCGAGCGCGAAGTACGTCGGGATCAGCGCCGGGGCCGAGACGCCCGCTTCCTTGAGCGTCGGCACCTCCGGCAGCAGCTCGATCCGCGTGTCGCTGCCGACCGCCAGGGCACGCAGGCGGCCGGCGCGCAGGAGGCCGAGGAGCGAGGGCGGCGACGCGATGGTCAGGTCGACTTCGCCGGCGACGACCGCCGCCACCGCCGGTGGCGCGCCCTTGTACGGCACGTGCTGCAGGGTCATGCCGGTGGCCCGCGCCAGCGCCTCGAGGTTGAGCTGCGCCATGCTGCCGACGCCGTAGCTGCCGTAGCGGATCGCGCCCGGCCGGGCGCGTCCGAGCGCCACCAGTTCCGCCAGGCTGCTCACGCCCAGCGCCGGCGAGACGACGAGCACGTACGGCCCGTCGACCGCGATGCCGATCGGTGCGAAGTCCTTGCGCGGATCGTACGGAAGCCGGGCATAGAGGCTCGGATTGACGCCCAGCGCGCCGCGATCCGTCATCAGCAGGGTGTAGCCATCCGGAGCGGCCTTGGCGACCGCGTCGGTGCCGACGAGCCCGTTGGCACCCGGCCTGTTGTCGATCACCATCGGCTGGCCCAGCCGCTCGCCCATCTTCTGCGCGAGCGTGCGCGCCGTGCTGTCCGCGCCTCCGCCCGGGGGAAACGGCACGACGAGCCGGATCGGACGATCGGGGTACGAGGGCGCCTGAGCCTGACCGGTGCCGGTCGCTGCCGCGATGAGCAGCGCCAGCATCAGGCCGGGGATCGATCGATAAGGGTTCAAGGACGCACTCCCGTGGTTGTCGTGCAGGGTCGAGCACCGTGCGGTGCCCGGTCCCGGCCTCGATGCCGCAGGCACATTTCAGCGCGCGCCCCCTCCTGCGTCCACTACCGTTCTCTTTGCCCAGCCATAAGGAAATCGGCTCGATCGACCCCTAGGATTCGGACACGGCGTGAACCAGCGGCCCGAGCGTGGTGATGAGTTCGGTGAGCGACTCGCGCACCAGGCCGCGCAGCGCGACGGCGTTGCGCAGACCGCCTTGCCCGCTGCAGGTCGCGAGGTACAGGGTTCGCCGAAGCGCCGGCGAGGTGATGCGGCGCGCCAGCAGACGCTGGCCGCGGACCTCCTCCAGCACCGACGCATAGGGCAGCACGGCCGAGCCGGCACCGCGCAGGACGAGGCTCTTCATCGCCGGGATCGAACGGACTTCGAACGCGATGGTCGGCCTGGCGCCGATGTCCTGCGCCGCGCGGGTGACGCGTGCCCGCACGGAGTCGCCTTCCTCCGGCAGGATCAGCGACTCCTCGATGACGTCCGAGAACGCGATCGACGGACCGGCCTGCTCGAACGGCAGCGTCACGAACACCAGGTCTTCCTCGAGCAGCGCATGACGTTCGAGCTGCGGCACATCGGGCATGTCGTACCCGAGGGCCATGTCGAGCTCGCCGCGCAGCAGCGCCTCGGCCAGGACATGGCTCATCGCCTCCGAGAGCCGCAGGAAGACGTTGGGCAGGCGCTCGCGCACGGCCAGCGCGATCTCGGCGCCGAGCACGAGCATCAGCGCGGGGGTCAGTCCGAGCCGGACCGACTCGCTGTCGTCGCCGCCCGCGGCCATGACCTCGCGCCGGGAGTCCTCGACCAGCTTCAGGATGGCCAGCGCCCGCTGGTGCAGCAGGGCGCCCGCCGCCGTGGCCTCGACCCCGCGCGAATGGCGAACCAGCAGCGCCAGCCCGAGATCCTCTTCGAGCTGACGAATCTGCATGCCCAGGGCAGGCTGGGCGACATGCAGTTCCGCGGCGGCGCGCGTCATGTTGCCGACCTCGATGACCTTGGCGAAGTACTTGAGCTGTCGAAGGTTCATCACGACGCCTTCAGGGTGGAGCGGCTGTCTCGACAGTAGCAGATGCGTCAGGCCGTTCGCGGCCTCGCCAAGGCCGTCGGCCGGGATGTATTACTATGTATTCGCCTAGTAACACTCAAGGAGCCCGTGCATGGCGACGACGCTGACCAGCAAGGGACAGGTCACGATTCCAAAGCGAATCCGCGATGCGATGAAACTGGTGCCCGGTGCATCGGTGGAATTCTCGGTCAATCCGGCCGGCGAAGTGGTTCTCCAGCCGGCACGGCCCGCCGGGCGCGCGCGCAAGCCGACCCGGGATCGTTTCGATGCGGTTCGCGGTCGGGCTGACGTGCCCTGGCGGACCGATGCCTTGATGAAGCTTCTGCGCGCCGACGATTGATGGTGCTGGTGGACACCAACGTCCTGGTGGACGTGCTTCAGAACGATCCGCAGTGGGCAGACTGGTCCATCGCGCAGCTGCGCGCCCAGGCCACGCTGCATGCCTTGGCCATCAACCCGGTCATCTACGCCGAGATGTCGCTGTCGTTCTCGACGCTCGAAGCACTCGACGACGTGGTGCGCACCCTGGCGCTGGAACTGCGCGAGATGCCTCGGCCCGCCCTCTTCCTGGCCGCCAAGGCCTACGCGCAGTACCGCCGGCGTGGCGGCAGCAAGGCGCAGGTGCTGCCCGACTTCTTCATCGGCGCCCACGCGGCCGTCGAGGGCTGGACTCTGCTGACTCGAGATGCCAGCCGTTTCAGGACCTACTTCCCGACGCTCGAAGTCATCGCCCCTTGAGGGGACCCCAGAAGGAAAGCGACTTGGATCGCCTGCAAGCCATGACCACCTTCGTCGCCGTCGTCGACAGCGGCGGTTTCGCGAGTGCGGCACGCAAGCTCAACCTGTCGCCGCCCGTGGTGACCCGGGCAGTCGCGGAACTCGAGGAACGGCTGGGCCTGCGCCTGCTGACGCGCACCACCCGCATCGTGCGGGTCACCGACGCGGGCGCGCGCTTCGCGGCGGACTGCCGCCGCATCCTGGCCGACATCGACGAGGCGGAGACGACGGCCGCGGGCACCCACGCCGCACCGCGAGGCACGCTCACGCTGACGGCGCCGGCGCTGTTCGGGCAGCTCCACGTGATGCCGATCCTGGTGGGCTACCTGCAGCAGTACCCCGAGGTCGACGCGCAGTGCCTGTTCCTCGACCGCGTGGTCAACGTCGTCGAGGAGGGCGTGGACGTGGCGGTGCGCATCGGCGAGCTGCCCGACTCGTCGCTGCAGGCCATTCGCGTCGGGCGCGTGCGTCGCGTGCTCGTGGCCGCACCGGCCTATCTGGGGACCCAGGGCGTGCCGAAGCGACCGGAGGACCTGGCCCGGCACACCGTCGTGTCGGTCTCCGGCGTGACCCCCGTGTCGGAATGGCGCTTCAACGACGCGGGCAGGCCGCTGCTGCAGCGCCTGCAGCCGCGGCTGCGCACGACGACCAACGACTCGGCCATCGCCGCCGCGGTGGCGGGCCTGGGCATCACGCGGCTGCTGAGCTATCAGGTGGCGACGCATCTGCGCAGCGGGGCGCTGCAGGTCCTGCTGGAGGACTTCGAGGCCACCCCGCTGCCCGTGCACGTGGTGCATCACGAGGGGCGGCGGGCGACGCAGAAGGTGCGCGCGTTCGTCGATCTGGCGGTGGACACGCTGCGGGCCGACCCGGCCTTGCACTGAGGCTGTGACGCGCGCGACGCAGGCTCACAGCTCGAGGTCGATGCCCTCGCCGGGCATCCCGTGCAGCGTCATCGGCCGGTCGAGGAAGGCCCGGCCGCGCGCTGGGCGAGCTGCTGCTCCAGCGAGGCGATGCGTGCATCGCGTTCGTCCAGCGCGCGCTGCACGTCTTCGGCGTCGATGCGCATGGGGATGTGCTGCGGGCAGTTCCAGTCGAAGCCCTCGACGGTGATGCGCATGACGCGCTGCGGCCGCGCGCGGTAGCCCGCGTCGACGAGGGTCGGAGCGAGCGCATCGTCCGGGGCCAGGTCCTGCACCGCGAGCCGGCCGAGCACCTTGAGCCGGGTCCGATTCGCGTAGTCCATCAGGATCAGCGCGACGCGGTCGTTCCCGGCCAGGTTGCCGACGCTGATCAGCTGGCGGTTGCCGGCGAAGTCGGCGAAGGCGAGGGTCCTGTCGTCCAGCACCTTCAGGAAGCCGCGCGGACCGCCGCGGTGCTGCAGGTACGGCCAGCCGGTCTCGGACACCGTGGCCATGTAGAAGCTTCGCTGCGCCGCGATGAAGTCGGCCTCGTCCTCGCCCAGGCGGTCGTTGAACACCTCGGCATTGCCCTCGAAGCTGCGCGCATAGCCGGCACGACTGCCCTCGCGCTGCTGCGCGGCCTTGACCGACGGCGTGAAGGCGATGTCTGCGAAGGCGTGGGGCATGGCGGGCTCCGTGGGTCAGCGTCGCCGTGGGGGCGGCGCATGACCGTGACTGTGGCCGGACGGGCCGTGCAGCGGAATGCCCGTGCGCGCCAAGTCAGTCTTTCGCATCCTGCAACAGTCGGGCGAGCGCGAACGTCGGCCTCAGTGCCCGAGCACCTCGACCCGGCCTCGGCCGATGCGCACGAGGCCCTCGCGCTCCATCGCCTTGAGGGTCATCGAGAGCCTCGGCCGGCTCACGCCCGCACGCTCGGCCAGGGCCTCGTGCGTCAGCAGCACCACCGACCGATCGTCCGGGTCCGGCCCGGCGTTCGCCACTTCGCGCATCAGCGTCGCCCAGACGCGCGCCTTCAGGCCACGTGACAGCCAGATCCGCTCGCGCATCTGGACTTCGCGCAGTCGCTGGGCGAAGAAGCGGATGAGTGGCGGACCGAGCCGCGGCTGGGCCGCCACGGCCGACTCCACCACGTCCCGAGGCAACCAGCGCAGCCTCGAGGGCTGGGCGGTCACGATGTCCGCATGCACCGCACTGGTCGAGAACAGCATCGAGCACATCGCGATCTCGCCGGCCTCGAAGGTGACCGGCACCACACGCTGCCCGTCCTCGCCCGTGTGGATGACCGCCTGCAGGGCGCCGGCCTCCACGAACGGCAAGGCCTTGGGCGACGTGCCTGCGCGCATGACCGCGCGGCCGGTGGTCACGCTCCGGGCGGGATAGGCGCTGGCGTCGACACAGGCCAGCAGTTCGAGCGCGAACAGCCGGTTGAGCCGGCGGCTCTCGCGCTCGAACGGATTCTCGCTGACCATCGGCGCAGTGTAACCACGGTGACTGAACCGCGCGCCGCCGCTTTCCATACTCCAGGCACATCGGCCACGAGGCCCGGGGGTCGGAGATGAGCGTGAATCGCCGTACGACGTTGAACATCCTGGCCGTCGCGGGCCTGGCGGCCGCCTCCGGGTCCGTCGGCGCGCAGTCCGGTCGCCCCGTCACGCTGCTCGTCGGCTATCCCCCCGGCGGGGCGGTCGACGTCGTGGCGCGCGAGTTCGCCGAAGCGATGCGAACCCAGGGCATCGCCATCATCGTCGAGAACCGCACGGGTGCAGCGGGCCGACTGGCCACCGAGCAGATGATGAGCGCGCCGCCGGACGGCAACACGCTGGTCTTCATGCCGGGCGGCAATGCGACGATCTTTCCGCACGTCTACCGCAACCTCAAGCACGACCCGCTGAAGGACCTGGTCGCGCTCGGCGCGGTCTGCGAGTTCAGCTTCGGCCTCGGCGTCGGCCCGGGCACCCCGGCCCGCACGCTCCGGGAGTTCGTGGACTGGGCCAAGGCGAATCCGGGCAAGGCCAGCTACGGGACCCCCGGCGGCGGCACGGCGATGCACTTCATGGGGGTGATGTTCGCCCGTGCGGCGGGCTTCGAGTTCACCCACGTTCCCTATCGCGGCGGCGCCGTCGCGACCGTCGACGTGATCGGCGGCACCGTGCCCGCGCTGGCCACGACCCTGCCCAACCTCGTCCAGCCGTATCGGCAGGGCAAGCTCCGCATCCTCGCCTTCACCGGCGAGCGTCGGCTGGACGAGCTGCCCGACGTGCCGACCTTCAAGGAGCTCGGCTACCCCGACCTCGTGCTCACGGAGAGCTTCGGTGTCTTCGGCTCGGCGCGTCTGCCCGAAGGCAAGGTCACCGAGCTCGAAGGCGCGATCCGCAAGGCCGCGAGCGACCCCCGGGTGACCGCCGCGCTGCGCAGGCAGGAGTTCTCGCCGCTGTCGCTGAGCCGGGCCGAGTACGCGGCGCGCCTGAAGCGCGACCACGACCGCTGGGGCCCGGTCATCAAGGCGAGCGGCTACACCGCCGATGACTAGGTCGACGCGCGGTCTGCCTGGCGAGCGCGGTCGATGAACCTGCTGCTGATCACCAGCGACCAGCACCGTGGCGATTGCCTCGGCGCCGCAGGCCGGCGCGTGCGCACGCCCCACCTCGACCTGCTCGCGTCGCAGGGGACGCGGTTCGACGCGTGCATCACGCCCAACGTGGTCTGCATGCCCGCGCGGGCGTCGATGCTCACCGGCCTGCTGCCGCTGACCCACGGCACCCACGACAACGGCATCGACCTCGACGAGGCCACGGGTGAGCGCGGCTTCGCGGGCACGCTGACACGCGCCGGTTACCGCACGGCCTTCATTGGCAAGGCGCACTTCTCCAGCAACCACTCGGAGCAGCCCACCGGGCGCTGCGAGAACGTGCGCAGCTCGCACCGCTTCCCGGACGACTGGTCCGGACCGTACATGGGCTTCGAGCACGTCGAGCTCATGCAGCTCGGCCACAACTACTGGCTGCCCGAACGGCCGCCGGGCGGCCTGCACTACGAGCGGTGGTACCACGCCGACGGACTCGGCGATCTCAAGGACCGCCTGTACCGCGAGCGGCTGCCGCCCGCGACGCACGCGGCGCAGACCCACCACAGCGCGCTGCCCGTCGCCTGGCACAACAGCACCTGGGTCGGCGACCGCGGCGTCGAGTACCTGCGGCGTCAGGCCGGGGCGCGCGACGCCGCCGAGCCGCAGGCACCGTTCTGCGCGTGGCTGTCGTTCGCAGACCCGCATCATCCGTTCGACGCACCGGCGCCCTGGTGCTGGATGCATCGCCCCGAGGACGTGGACCTGCCGCCGGTGCGCACCCGCGATCTGGCGGGTCGCCCGTGGTGGCATCGGGCCGCGCTCGAGCGGCCCCCGCAGGGCGGCTCCGCGCAGGCCCGGCGCGTGCGCGAGGAGTACTCGCGCATGCCGGCGCAGACGGACGCGCAGCTGCGCGAGTTGATCGCCAACTACTACGGGATGATCTCGCTGGTGGACCATCAGGTCGGCCGACTGATGGCGGTGCTCGAGGAGACCGGCCTGGCGGACGACACCGTCGTGATCTTCACCTCCGATCACGGCGACTGGCTCGGCGACCACGGCCTGGTGCTCAAGGGCCCGATGTTCTACGAGGGGCTGCTGCGCGTGCCGCTGATCGTGCGCGCCCCTGGGCCGATCGCGGGCCCGGTTGGCGGCGCCTTAGCCGGCCCCTTAGCCAGCGCCGTAGCCGGCTCCGAAACCGGCCCGGTTGCTGGCCGTGTCGTGCCCGATCCTGTGTCCACGCTCGACCTGGCCGCCACGCTCGGCGACTACGCCGGCGTGGCGATGCCCGATGCGCGCCACAGCCGCTCGCTGCGTCCGCTGATCGAGGGCCGAGAGGCAGCCGCCGACCGACCCGACCACGCGCTGACCGAGTGGCGACTCGGACCGCAGCGCTGCGGCGTGGCGCTGGACCTGCGCGGCGTGCGGACGCGCCACGCCAAGCTGACGCTCGAGGCATCCAGCGGCGCGGGCGAGCTGTACGACCTGCGCGACGACCCGCACGAGACCGTGAACCGCTTCGACGATCCGGCCTTCGCCGGCCTGCGCGCCGAGCTGATGGACCGGCTCGCGAGCCGGCCGGACGACCGGATGGATCCGCTGCCCCTGCCGGTGGGCCCCGCCTGAACGAGGAACGACACCATGGACCTGTCCCGACGCCGGCTGGTGCTGGCTTCCTGCACGGCCGCCGCGCTCTCGGGCTGCGCGGCCCCGGCCTCGCGCGACGCGGGCACCGCGCGGCGCCACTACGTGCTTGTCCACGGCGCATGGCACGGCGCCTGGGCCTGGCATCGCATGGCGCCGCTGCTGCGCCAGGCCGGCCACACGGTCACGACGCCGACGCTGTCGGGCCTCGGCGAGCGCGCGCACCATGCGCCCGGGCGCTGCGGACTGGACGTCCACGTCAAGGACATCACGCAGCACCTGGAGATGGA
>CAIUGQ010000406.1 GCA_903898725.1 uncultured Burkholderiales bacterium
ACGTGCGGCGCTGGGTCGCCGGTGCCGCGCGGGCCGGTCTCGCGCCCGGCTCGATCGCGCGCCGGCTGTCGGCCTGGCGCGGCTTCCTCGACTGGCTGGCGATGCGCGGCGACGTGCAGGCCAATCCGGTGCGGGGCGTCCGGGCGCCGCGTCGCCCGAAGCGCCTGCCCAAGGCGCTGCCCCCCGACCTGGCGCTGCGCTTCGTGCAGCCGACCGACGACGACGATGCGAGCGCCGACGATCCGTTCGCGAGCGCCCGTGACCAGGCGATCGTCGAGCTGCTCTACTCGAGCGGGCTGAGGCTGTCCGAGCTCACCGGCCTGGACGCCCGCTACACCGAGGCCGGGCCGTACCGCTCGAGCGGCTGGCTGGTCCGCGACGAGGCCGAGGTGCAGGTGCTCGGCAAGGGCGGCAAGCGGCGCACCGTCCCGGTGGGCGCGCCGGCGCTGGCCGCGCTCGACGCCTGGCTCGCGCTGCGTGCGTCGTTCGTGGCCGTCACCCCCGGTGCCGATCCGCACGCGCTGTTCCTCTCGCGGCGCGGCGCGCGGCTCTCGGGCCGGGCGGTGCAGCGGCTGGTCAAGCGCCTGGGCGTGGCGCGCGGCGTGCCGTCCGACGTCCATCCGCACGTGCTGCGGCATTCCTTCGCCAGCCACCTGCTGCAATCGAGCGGCGACCTGCGTGCCGTCCAGGAACTGCTCGGCCATGCGAGCATCGCGACCACGCAGGTCTACACCTCGCTCGATTTCCAGCGGCTCGCGGCGGTCTACGATGCCGCCCACCCCCGCGCCCGCGCGCGACGCCGACCCGGAGAACCCCGATGACCCGCCCCGAGCCGGCGCTGCACCTGAAGCCGGCGAAGGACAAGTCGCTGCAGCGCCGCCATCCCTGGGTGTATGCCGGGGCGGTCGAGCGCGTCAGCGGCAAGCCCGCGCCGGGCGACACGGTGCGCGTGCTCGCGGCCGACGGCCGGTTCCTCGCCCACGCCGCCTTCAGCCCGAGCTCCGTCATCCGGGCCCGCGTCTGGACCTTCGACGAGGCCGAGACGGTCGACGCGGCCTTCATCGCGGCGCGCGTGCAGGCCGCCGTCGCGCGGCGCGAGCCGCTGCGCGACGGGTCCGACGCGCTGCGCCTGGTCTTCGGCGAGGCCGATGCGCTGCCCGGCTGCATCGTCGACCGCTACGGCGCGCAGCTCGTCGTGCAGTGCCTGTCGACGGGCGCCGAGCGCTGGCGCGAGACGATCGTCGACGCGCTGGTCGCGGCCACCGGCTGCACGGCGGTCTACGAGCGCTCCGACGCGTCGGCCCGCGAGCGCGAAGGCCTCGCGCTGCGTACCGGCCCGATCCGCGGCGAGGCCCCGGCCCCGGTGCCGGTCGTCGAGCACGGCGTGCGCTACCGGGTCGACGTGGTGGGCGGGCACAAGACGGGCTTCTACATCGATCAGCGCGACAGCCGTGCACTGGTGCGCGAGCATGCGGCCGGCCGGCGTGTGCTGAACTGCTTCTGCTACACCGGCGGGTTCACGCTCGCCGCGCGCCAGGGCGGCGCGATCGAGGCGACCTCCATCGACGCCAGCGCCGAGGCGCTCGCGATGGCGCAGGCCAACGAACGCGACAACGGCTTCGAGGCGCCGTCGACCTGGCTGCAGGCGAACGTGTTCGATGCGCTCAAGACCCTGCTGGCCGAAGGCCGCCGCTACGACCTGATCGTGCTGGATCCGCCCAAGTTCGCGCCCTCCGCCCAGCATGTCGATGCCGCCTCGCGCGCCTACAAGGAGATCAACCTGAAGGCGCTGCGGCTGCTCGCCCCCGGCGGGCTGCTGTTCACCTTCTCGTGCTCGGGCGCCATCGGGGCCGACCTCTTCCGGCGGATCGTGGCGGATGCGGCCGTCGACGCGGGCGTCGATGCGCAGCTGCTGCGGCATCTGGCCGCGGGAATCGATCATCCGATGGCGATCACCCATCCGGAAGGCGAGTACCTGAAAGGCCTGATGCTGCGCCGGATGTAAACTCGGCGCCTGCGATGCGGAGGGCTTCACGCTTGGCCTCGATCCTCGAACAGGCACGCGAGCGGGTGCGGGCGACCGGCGCCCGGGTCACCGGTGCGCGCGTCAAGGTGCTGGCGGTGCTGCTGCAGGCCGACGAGGCGCTGATGCACACCGAGGTCCAGCGCCGCCTGGAACAGGGCGATGCCCACGAGCTGCTCGATCGGGTCACGCTGTACCGCGTGCTCGAGTGGCTGGTCGAGGCGGGGCTCGCGCACCGGGTGTCGGGGCCGGACCGCGTCTGGCGCTTCTCGGCGCACGGCGACGACGCAGCCGCCGGCACCGGCCACGCCCACGGCGCCCAGCACGGTCACTTCAAGTGCCGGCGCTGCGACCGGATGTTCTGCATGAAGCCGTCGTCGCGCCTGGCCGGCACGGTGCGCGGCATGCTGCCCGACGGCTTCGACGGTGACGCGGTCGAGCTCACCGTGGTCGGCCGCTGCGCCGAGTGCGCTGCCGCCGAGGGCGGCTCGCCGCACGAGCACGGCGCCACCTCCGACGGGGTGGGCGAGGGCGTCGCGCTCGCCGTCATCCCGGGTCGCTGAGCGTCATGGCGGCCATCCCGTCCGTGCCGGAGCCGGTTCCGGTGACGGTGCTCACCGGCTTCCTCGGCAGCGGCAAGACCACGCTGCTCAACGGGCTGCTGCGCCAGCACGGGCTGTCCGACACCGCGGTGCTGATCAACGAGTTCGGCGAGGTCGG
>CAIUGQ010000407.1 GCA_903898725.1 uncultured Burkholderiales bacterium
CGAGCGGCCAGCGCGGCCGGACGTCGAAGGCGCCCGCCCGCGGTGCCGCGCGACCCGAGTCGCGCAGCGCCCGCAGCCGCAGCGCGCCGGCGAACGCGATCATCGCGCCGTTGTCGGTGCACAGCGCCGGCTCCGGGCAGCACACCCGCAGCCCGTCGCGCGCGCTCGCCTGCGCAAGCCGCTCGCGCAGGCGCCGGTTGGCGCTGACGCCGCCGGCGATCACCAGCGTGCGCAGTCCGGTCGCGCGCACCGCGGCCAGCGACTTCGCCACCAGCACGTCGACGATCGCGGCCTGCACCTCGGCAGCGAGGTCGGCGCGCGACTGCTCGGTCGGCAGGCCGCGGGCGATCCGGGTGGCCACCGCCGTCTTCAGTCCCGAGAAGCTGAAGTCGAGATCGCCCGAGTGCAGCTTCGGGCGCGGGAGGTCGAAGCGGCCCGGGGTGCCGGACTCGGCGAGCCGGGCGATCGCGGGGCCGCCGGGGTAGCCCAGGCCGAGGAGCTTGGCGCTCTTGTCGAAGGCCTCGCCGGCGGCGTCGTCGACCGACTCGCCCAGCAGCGCGTAGCGGCCGACCCCGTCGACCCGCAGCAGCTGGGTATGGCCGCCCGACACCAGGAGCGCGACGAAGGGGAAGTCGGGCGCATCGGCCGACAGCAGCGGCGACAGCAGGTGCCCCTCGAGGTGGTGCACACCGAGCGTCGGAATGCCGAGGGCGTAGCCGAGCGACTGCGCGACCGCGGCGCCCACCAGCAGCGCCCCCGCCAGCCCCGGCCCTTCGGTGTAGGCGATCGCGTCGACCGCATCGAGGGCGACCCCCGCGTCCTCGAGCACCCGTCGGGTCAGCGGCAGCAGCCGCCGGATGTGGTCGCGCGAGGCGAGCTCGGGCACCACGCCGCCATAGCGCTCGTGCATCGCGACCTGCGAGTGCAGCGCCTGGGCGAGCAGCCCGCGCGTGTCGTCGTAGAGCGCGACGCCGGTCTCGTCGCAGGAGGTCTCGATGCCCAGGGTCAGCATCGCCGCAGTGTAGCAAGGCGTCCCGACCGGTCCCGCCGGTCCGTGGCGCACTTCTTGCGAGGGAACCGAACATGCGGATCCTGGTGGTCAACGACGAGGCGCAGCTGGCCGAGGCGCTGCGCGAGGGGCTGGCCGAGGCCGGCTACACCGTCGTCGCGACCGTGCCGGCCGACCTGAAGCTGCCCGAGCGGGTCGCCGAGCTCGCGCCCGACCTGATCGTCATCGACGAGGACAGCGCCGGCCGCGACATCCTCGAGCACGTCTGCGTCGCCACCCAGGACGCGCCGCGTGCGATCGTGATGTTCACCCAGGACCGCAGCACCGACCGGATGCAGCGCGCGATCGCCGCGGGTGTCTCGGGCTACGTGGTGGCCGGGCTCGCGGCCGATCGCGTGCAGCCGGTGCTCGACGTCGCGCTCGCGCGCTTTCGCATCGAGCAGGACCTGCGCGCGCAGCTCGCCGACGCGCGCACGCGCCTCGAGGACCGCAAGGTGCTCGACCGGGCGAAGGTGCTGCTGATGTCGCGCCAGGGACTGAGCGAGGACGACGCGCATCGGCGCATGCGGCGGATCGCGATGGACCGCAACATGAAGCTCGTTGACGTCGCCCGGCGCCTGATCGACGCGGCCGATCTGCTCGGATGAGTGCCGGTTCGGCGTTGCTGCGCCGCACGAAAGCGGTGCGGCCTCCCGCATCCGGGGCGCGATCCGGCACCGACGTGGCACGGCGATGCGGGTGACGGCGCAGGGCGGCATGCAGGTCGATGCCGCGCCGACAGTCGACGATGTCCGGAGATCGGCCATCCAGGCGGCTCTCCGGTCGATCCCCACGGATCGGGGTTCGACTGGCACGGCTCGTGCATGTCAGTGGGCACGGCTAATGGCGGCCGGACTGCAGTCAACGGCGACTGCGAGGGCGACGCGAACGCGTCGACATCCAACCCTGTCCGGAATCACGCCATGTCCGCCGTCTCGAGCAGCACCCCGGTTTCCGCTTCGTCGTCGCAGCCTCTCTCGTCGTCGCCCCTCTCCTCCCCGGTCATCGAGAGCGCGGTCACCGCGCCCGGACCGGTCCCCGGCAGCGACGCTGCGGTCGCCACCGACCGCCGCCGCTTCGTGCGCACCCTCGCCGCGGCAGGTGCCGCAGGAATCACCGGCATGATCGACCCCGCGATCCGCAACGTCGCCTGGGCCGCCGGCTCCGACGCCCCCGAGAAGAAGGAAGTCAAGATCGGCTTCATTCCGCTGACCGACTGCGCGTCGGTGGTGATGGCGGCGGTCAACGAGTTCGACAAGAAGTACGGCGTCAAGATCGTCCCGACCAAGGAGGCGTCCTGGGCCTCGGTGCGCGACAAGCTCGTCAACGGCGACATCGACTTCGCGCACGTGCTGTACGGCCTCATCTACGGCGTGCAGCTCGGCATCGGCGGTCCGAAGAAGGACATGGCGATGCTGATGAACCTGAACCACAACGGCCAGGCGATCACGCTGTCGAAGAAGCTCGCCGACAAGGGTGCCGTCGACGGCCCCTCGCTCGCCAAGCTGATGCAGACCGACAAGCGCGAGTACGTCGGCGCGCAGACCTTCCCGACCGGCACCCACGCGATGTGGCTGTACTACTGGCTCGGTGCGCACGGCATCAACCCGCTGCGCGACATGAAGGTCATCACCGTGCCGCCGCCGCAGATGGTCGCGAACATGCGGGTCGGCAACATGGACATGTACTGCGTCGGCGAGCCGTGGAACCACCGCGCGATCGCCGACGGCATCGGCGTGACCGGCATCACCACCCAGGACATCTGGAAGGACCATCCGGAGAAGGTGCTCGGCACCACGGCGGACTTCGTCAAGCAGAACCCGAACACCTGCCGCGCGGTCACCACCGCAGTGCTCGAGGCGGGCCGCTGGATCGACGCCGGCCTGCAGAACAAGAACAAGATGGCCGACGTCATCTCGCAGCAGGCCTACGTGAACACGTCGCGCGACGTGATCATCGACCGCATCCTGGGGCGCTACCAGAACGGCATGGGCAAGACCTGGGACGATGCGAACCACATGAAGTTCTTCGCCGACGGCGCGGTGAACTATCCGTACCTGTCGGACGGCATGTGGTTCCTGACCCAGCACCGCCGCTGGGGCCTGCTCAAGAGCGATCCGGACTACCTCGCGGTCGCCAAGCAGGTCAACCAGACCGCGCTCTACAAGGACGCGGCCGCGCAGCTCAAGATCGCCGTGCCCAAGAGCGACCTGCGCAGCTCGAAGTTCCTCGACGGCGTGACCTGGGACGGGACCAACCCGGCCAAGTACGCGGAGTCCTTCAAGGTCCGCACGGCCTGAGCGACCGCGGATAAGCCTACTGCGCGTCCCGATCCGGCGCCTGCGGTGCTCGCCGTACATCACGTACGGCTGCGCGCCTCGACACCGGCTCGGGCCTGCTCGCTGCGGCTTCTCCGCGATCGCTCGCGTCGCGGCACACGCACACCCGGATGTTCGTCTTCATCGGAGGCAGCCATGAGTGCTCTCGCTTCTCCCGTTCCCGTTTCTTCGTCGACCGACGGCGCGACCGCTGCGGCACAGGCCGACCCGGCCGTCGCGGCCAACGAGCCGGCGCAGCCGGTGGTCTCGGCGGCGGTCAAGCGCCGTGCACGCAACGAGCTGCTGGCGAAGGTCTTCGCGCCGGTGCTCGGCATCGCGCTGCTGCTGCTGATCTGGCAGCTGATCG
>CAIUGQ010000408.1 GCA_903898725.1 uncultured Burkholderiales bacterium
ATCTCGGGTGCGCTCGCCCCCGCAGGGGCTGCGCCGGGCGGCGGGCCCGCGCCCGCCCCGAGCGCGCCGGCGCCGATCTCTTATGCCCGGGCCGCCCGGCGTGACGATGACGACGAGACCGACCTGCCGGCCGCGATCGAGGATGCGGTCGACGAGCTCTGGGCCGAGGGCCCGGGCGACATCCTGGTCTTCCTGCCCGGCGAGCGCGAGATCCGCGAGACCTCCGAGCACCTGCGGCGCGCCTGGGCGCGGCGCGGCGCGCGCGCCGGCCTGGTCGCCTCGGCCGAGATCCTGCCGCTGTTCTCGCGGCTGTCGGCGGCCGACCAGCAGCGGGTCTTCAGCACCGGCGGGCCGCCGCGGGTCGTGCTCGCCACCAACGTCGCCGAGACCTCGCTGACCGTGCCGGGCATCCGCTACGTGGTCGACACCGGCCTGGCGCGCGTCAAGCGCTACCGCTACCGGGGCAAGGTCGAGCAGCTCCAGATCGAGCCGGTCTCGCGCGCCGCCGCCAACCAGCGCGCGGGCCGCTGCGGCCGCGTCGCCGACGGCATCTGCATCCGGCTCTACGACGAAGGCGACTTCGCGCGCCGCCCCGCCTTCACCGACCCCGAGGTGCTGCGCTCCTCGCTCGCGTCGGTGATCCTGCGGATGAAGTCGCTCAAGCTCGTCGAGATCGAGGACTTCCCGTTCGTCGATCCGCCGCCGCGCCGCGCGATCACCGACGGCTTCGACCTGCTGCGCGAGCTCGATGCGGTCGATGCCGAGGGCCGGCTGACGAAGGTCGGCCAGCAGCTCGCGCGGCTGCCGGTCGACCCGCGGATCGGCCGGATGCTGCTCGCCGCACGCGAGCGCGGCGCGCTGCGCGAGGCGCTGGTGGTCGCCTCCGCGCTGTCGGTCCAGGACCCGCGCGAGCGGCCCGTGGAGCGCCAGCAGGCCGCCGACCAGGCGCATGCGCGCTTCACCGATCCGCGCTCCGACTTTGCCTCGCTCGTGAAGCTCTGGGACGCCTGGCAGGCCGGCAAGGGCGCGGGCGAGTCGAACCGCGCGTATGCGGCGCGCCTGGAGCGCGAGTTCCTGTCGATGCGCAAGCTGCGCGAATGGGCCGACGTCCACGCGCAGCTCGCCGAGGCCGTCGCCGAGCTGCACTGGGCGCCGAACGCCGAGCCGGCGGCCTACGAGCCGCTGCATCGCGCGCTGCTCGCGGGCCTGCTCGGCAACCTCGGCTGCCGGGCCCCCGAGGAGCCGTACTACCTCGGCACCCACGCGACGAAGTTCTGGCTGCATCCGGGCTCCGGGCTGTCGAAGCGCAGCTCGGCCCGCCAGCAGCAGCCCGCCGACGCCGCGCGCGCCGAGCCGAAGGCCGAGGGCTCGACGGGCGCGCGTTGGGTGATGGCGGCCGAGATGGTCGACACCGGGCGGCTCTACGGTCGCACGCTGGCGCGGATCGACCCGGTTTGGATCGAGCAGACCGCGGCCCACCTGATCCGAAAGTCGTGGAGCGAGCCGCACTGGGAGAAGCGCGCCGGCCAGGTGGTCGCGATGGAGCGGGGGACGCTGTACGGCCTGGTGATCTACGGTCAGCGTCGCGTGCACTATGCCTCGATCGACCCGAAGCTCGCCCGCGAGCTGCTGATCCGGGAGGCGCTGGTCGCCGGCGACTGGGAGAGCGACTGCGCGTTCTTCCGGCACAACCGCAAGGTCGTCGCCGAGGTCGAGCAGCTCGAGGCGAAGATCCGCCGTCCCGACCTGCTCGTCGACGAGCAGTACCTGTACGACTGGTTCGATGCCGAGGTGCCGGCCGACGTCACCAGCGGCCAGCAGCTCGAGCGCTGGTGGCGCACGGCGAGCCGCGAGCGGCCCGAGCTGCTCAAGCTCTCGCGCGACCAGCTGCTGCGCAAGGACGCCGACGGCGTCGACCACCGCAACTTCCCGAAGCGGGTCGAGATGCGCGGCGTCGGGTTCGAGGCGCTGTATCACTTCGACCCCGGCGCCGACGACGACGGCGTGACGCTGCAGGTCCCGATCTACGCGCTCAACCAGGTCGACGCGGCGCGGGCCGAGTGGCTGGTGCCGGGCATGCTCGCCGACAAGGTGGCGGCGCTGCTCAAGTCGCTGCCGCAGAAGCAGCGTCGGCACCTGCTGCCGCTCGACGCCTGGGCCGCCGGCTTCGTGGCGCGGGCGGGCGAGGGCGCCGGTGCGAGGCCGCTGGTCGACGCGCTGATCGACGACCTGCGCGAACACGCGGGCATCCGCGTGAGCGCAACCGACTTCCGGCTCGAGACGCTGGCTGCGCACCTGTTCATGAACTTCCGGGTGGCCGACGAGCACGGTCGCTTCCTCGCCACCTCGCGCAACCTCGCGACGCTGCGCGCGCAGCTCGGCTCGAGCGCCCAGGGCAGCTTCCAGGCCGCCCTGAAGGCCGCGGGGGTGGGAGCCGCAGGTGCAGGGAGCGCGGGTGCAGGGAGCGCAGGTGCAGGGAGCGCAGGTGCAGGGAGCGCAGGTGCAGGGAGCGCAGGTGCAGGGAGCGCAGGTGCGGGGGCTGCAGGCGCAGCGGCCGGCGCCAGGCGCGCC
>CAIUGQ010000409.1 GCA_903898725.1 uncultured Burkholderiales bacterium
CTGGGCCGACAGCGCGCGCAGCGCCTGGGCGCTGCCCTTGCCCACGTCGCCGAAGCCGGCGACCACGGCGACCTTGCCGGCGATCATCACGTCGGTGGCGCGCTTGATGCCGTCGACCAGCGACTCGCGGCAGCCGTACAGGTTGTCGAACTTGCTCTTGGTGACCGAGTCGTTGACGTTGATCGCGCGGAACGCGAGCTCGCCGCGGGCGGCCATCTGGTAGAGGCGGTGCACGCCGGTCGTCGTCTCTTCCGTCACGCCGACGACGGCCTTCAGGTGGCGCTC
This sequence comes from uncultured Burkholderiales bacterium, assembly GCA_903898725.1. Taxonomy (GTDB): domain Bacteria; phylum Pseudomonadota; class Gammaproteobacteria; order Burkholderiales; family Burkholderiaceae_E; genus UBA4615. The sequence continues at coordinate 286 of CAIUGQ010000409.1, forward strand.
GTAGAAGCCCGCATCCTTGGCCAGCTGGCGGCGGATCGAGTTGAAGAGGCACACCTCTTCCTCGCTGCCCGGGTTGTTCAGCACCGACGCGTCCTTCGCGGCCTTGGTGCCGAGATGCAGCAGCATCGTCGCGTCGCCGCCGTCGTCCAGGATCATGTTGGTGGGCTGGCCGTCGGCCCACTCGAAGATGCGGTGGGTGTAGTCCCAGTACTCGTCGAGCGTCTCGCCCTTGACCGCGAAGACCGGGATGCCGGCTTCTGCGATCGCGGCCGCGGCGTGGTCCTGGGTCGAGAAGATGTTGCACGAGGCCCAGCGCACCTGCGCGCCGAGCGCGGCCAGCGTCTCGATCAGCACGGCCGTCTGGATGGTCATGTGCAGCGAGCCGGTGATGCGCGCGCCCTTGAGCGGCTGGGCGGCGGCGAACTCGTCGCGGATCGCCATCAGACCGGGCATCTCGGTCTCGGCGATGCGGATCTCCTTCCGGCCCCAGGCCGCGAGGCCCATGTCGGCGACCTTGTAGTCGGTGAAGGCGGCGGGTTTCAGGACAGCACTCATTGTTTCGCTCCGTCGGTTCGGGCGCCCGGAGGCGCCGCTGGCGTGGGCGAGCGCGGTGTTCGCCCGGCACGGGGCCGCGAGGGCCCGGACGCGCCGGAAAAACAAAACGCCCGCAAGGGTCGGATGACCGTTGCGAGCGCAGTTGTGATCGCCGAGCCTGGCCCATTCGGGTCGCAGCGCTCCTCGGCAGGGCGGAGTATAGCCGCCTTCGCCGGGGGGCCGAAAGCGCCGGCCATCGGCGCGGGGTCTTCGGACCTGCGGCCGATCGAGTGACGCAAGTCACGGCGCGACTGTGACGGAAGTCCCGGCAGGGCATCGACCGGGGCCGAATCCCCGGTGTCGACCCGGGTGCGCCGCGGGCAGCGGGTCCCTACAGTGTTTCCACGTTCTCCCGGTCCGACGACCGGCCCCTGCCCGAGGCCCGACCATGTCGATTCACCTGCACGCCGCGACCCGACCCGAGACCCTGCCGAGCGCGATGCGCGGCCCGATCCAGGCGCCCGCCGCCGGCGTGGTGCCGTCCCGATACGCGTCCCGCTTCCTCGAGCGTGCCTCGCTGCAGGAGCGGCTGGCCGCGGGTCCGGTGGTGGGCGAGGCCTTCCCGCCGCCGTGCCGGCTCGACACGGCGCGGGTGATGGCCGCGATCGCACCGCTGCTCGTGCCCGAGATGCCCGGTTGTTTCGCGCCGGCCGCCGCGTCCGACGTCTCGGTGCGCCGCATGCTGACGCCGCTGCCCGGCGGCCGCTCGCTCGCGGTCGACGTCGCGCCGGCCACCGTCCGCTTCGACTTCGAGGACCTCTCGCGGCTGCTGCGCGAACTGGTCGACAACGCCTGCCGGCACGCGCCCGCGGGGTCGACGGTCCGGGTGCGCGGCGCGGATGGCGTCGGTGGCTATCAGATCTCGGTGACCAACCCCGGCGCACCGCTGCCGCGCTGGGCGCTGGCGGCCCTGCGCCCCGGGCGCCCCGCCCTGGGCGTCGGCGATCCGACCGGACTCGCGCTGGGGCTGCCGATCGCGGCGCTGCTCGCCGCGGTCAACGGCGCCCGGCTCGAGGTGCTCCGCGGCGCGGGCCGCCCGAACACGCTTCGCGTCATCGCGCGCGCGGGCTGAGCCCGCCGACGGACGGCGGCGTCGGCCGGACCTCCGGTCGATGCCTCGCGCACGGCGCGGGTGCGGCGCCCCCGGCCTTGCACGAATCGAGATGGAAGGGCCGCGCGGGCCGTCAGTTCGTCGCTTAAGGGCCCGGGCGGTGCTTTAGACTCGCCTGCATGTCAGGTCCGTTTCCCGAGCTCAGGCGGGGTGTGCTCATCGCCGACGACCACGTGCTCGTGAGGGCGGGACTGCGCACGCTCCTCGAGTCTTCGTCACGGTACCGGCTGGTCGGCGAGGCGGTCGACGTGGCCGGCTGTCTCGAGCTGATGCGCACCCTGCAGCCGCCGCTGCTGCTGCTCGACATCATGCTGCCCGACATGTCGGGCATCGATGCGGTGGCGCGCATCCGCGCGATCGACCCGGCGGTGCGCATCGTGTTCCTCTCGTCGCAGGACTCCCGCGAGTTCGTGACCCGCGCGCTGCAGACCGGCGCCGACGGCTTCCTGTCCAAGGACTTCGTGCTCTCCGAGCTCGAGCTCGCGCTCGACGCGGTCAGCGCCGGCCAGCGCTACCTGAGCCCGCGCATCTCGAACGTGCTCGTCGAGGCGATGAACGCGCCCGACATCCCGGAGCCCGTGCCCGGCGGCCTGACCGGCCGCCAGCTCGAGGTGCTCCGCTGCGTGGCGCGCGGACTGTCCAACAAGGAGATCGCGCGCGAGCTGGCGATCAGTCCCAAGACCGTCGAATTCCATCGCGGCCAGCTGATGCAGCGGCTCGACATCCACGACGTCGCCACGCTCACGCGCTACGCGGTGACCGCGGGGCTCGTCTAGCCCGCTGCCCGGGCGGTCTGCGGCGACGCGGCCGCCCGCTCAGATGCGTTCGACCAATAAAAAACGCCCGGAATCCCGGGCGTTTTGTCGTGCGTCGGACCGGGCCGGGTCAGACCCCGGCCGCCGCCCGCAGGGCCGCCGCCTTGTCGGTGCGCTCCCAGGTGAACTCCGGCTCTTCCCGCCCGAAGTGGCCATACGCCGCCGTCTTGCGGTAGATCGGGCGCAGCAGGTCGAGCATCTGCACGATGCCCTTCGGGCGCAGGTCGAAGTGCTCCTGCACCAGTTCCGCCAGGCGCTCGTCGGAGACCTTGCCCGAGCCTTCGGTCGTCACCATGATCGAGGTCGGGCGGGCCACGCCGATCGCGTAGCTGATCTGGACCAGGCAGTTGCGCGCCAGGCCCGCGGCCACGATGTTCTTGGCGACATAGCGCGCCGCGTAGGCGGCCGAGCGGTCGACCTTGGACGGGTCCTTGCCCGAGAACGCGCCGCCGCCGTGGGGCGCCGCGCCGCCGTAGGTGTCGACGATGATCTTGCGGCCGGTCAGGCCGCAGTCGCCCTGCGGGCCGCCGATGACGAAGCGGCCGGTCGGGTTGATCAGGTAGCGGATCTCGCCCGTGATCAGTTCCTTCGGCAGCACCGGCTTGACGATCTCCTCGATCACCGCCTCGGTCAGCTTGGAGTGCTCGATGTCCGGCGCGTGCTGGGTCGAGAGCACGACGGTGTCGATCGAGTGCGGCATCCCGTCGACGTAGCGCATCGTGATCTGCGACTTCGCGTCCGGACGCAGCCAGGGCAGACGGCCGTCGCGGCGCAGGTCCGACTGGCGCTCGACCAGACGGTGCGCGTAGTAGATCGGCGCCGGCATCAGCACCGGCGTCTCGTTGCAGGCGTAGCCGAACATCAGGCCCTGGTCGCCGGCGCCCTGGTCGAGGTCGATGCCCCGGCCTTCGTCGACGCCCTGCGCGATGTCCTGGCTCTGCTTGTCGTAGGCGACGAGGACCGCGCAGCCCTTGTAGTCGATGCCGTACTCGGTGTTGTCGTAGCCGATCTGCTTGATCGTCTCGCGGGCAACGTCGATGTAGTCGACGTGCGCGCCGGTCGTGATCTCGCCGGCGAGCACCACGAGGCCGGTGTTCACCAGGGTCTCGGCGGCGACGCGCGAGTACTTGTCCTGGGTGAAGATGGCGTCGAGGATCGCGTCCGAGATCTGGTCGGCGACCTTGTCGGGGTGGCCCTCGGAAACCGATTCCGAGGTGAAGAGGAAGTCCTTGGCCAAGTTGCGTTCTCCATGATGGGCGACGGACAGCCGGTAAGATGGCCGCCGCGGGGACGGCCATCGAACCGGATCGGCGTTGCCGGCTCCGGAGAAGCGGCGACGCTTTAGCAGTACTTCTAGGCCGCCCTGCAAGTTGTCCCGATTAACTCGGCGGCGTCGCCATTATAGACAACCCGCGTGCGGCCCTTGCCCGGAACAGGGGCGCTGCGAAGCGGTATTCCCCGACCTCCATGCTCGTCTGGCTCGCCCGTCTCGTCGCCCGCCTTCCGCTGCGCTGGTCCCAGGCGCTGGGCGGCGTGCTCGGTCGGCTGGCGCTGGCGCTGTCCTCGGGGTTCCGCCGCAAGTCCGCCGACAACCTCGCGCTCGCCGGCCTGCTCGACGACGCGCGACTGCGCCGCAGCGCCGAGGAGGCGGGCCGTGCGGCCGGGGAGACGCCGTTCGTCTGGTTCGGTGACGATGCGCGCGTCGAGGCGCTGATCCGCGTCGAGGGCCAGGAGGTGCTCGATCGTGCCCGGGCCGCCGGCCGAGGCGTGATCCTGCTGACCCCGCACCTCGGCTGCTTCGAGGCCGCGGCCCGGGCGGTCGCCCGCAGCGGCCCGATCACCGTGCTCTACAAGCCGCCGCGCCTGCCTGCGGTCCGCCGGCTGGTCGAGACCGGGCGCGCCTCGCCGGGCGTGCGGCCGGTGCCGGCGAGCGGCGCGGGCGTGCGCGGGCTGCTGCGCGCGCTCAAGCGGGCCGAGGCGATCGGGGTCCTGCCCGACCAGGTGCCGAGCGACGGCGATGGCGTCTGGGCGCCGTTCTTCGGCAGGCCCGCCTACACGATGACCCTGCCGCAGCGGCTGGCCCGTTCGACCGGCGCGTCGGTGCTGCTGGCCTGCGGCGAGCGCCTGCCCGGCGGTGCCGGCTGGCGGGTGCGCTTCGAGCCGTTCGAGGGCGATGCCTCGCCCGAGGCGGTCAACCGCGCGATGGAAGCCATGATCCGACGCATTCCCGATCAGTATTTCTGGGGCTACAACCGCTACAAGGGGCCGCCGGGCGCGCCCGACCCGACGCGTCCGCCCGCTGCGGGCGACGCTCCAGGGGGCCCCGCTTGAGCGATGCGGCGGCCGACCCGCCCGTGCGCGGCCATCTCGGCACGCGTCTGGGCCTGGCGCTGCTCACCGCGATCTCCCGGCTGCCGCTGCCCGTGCTGCGGGGGCTGGGCGGTGTGCTCGGAACCCTCGCCTGGTGGCTCGCCCGGCCCCGGCGCCACGTGACCCTGGTCAACCTGCGCCTGTGCTATCCCGACATGACCGAGCGCGAGCGGCATCGGCTCGGGCGCGCGCATTTCCAGTGGTTCATGCGCAGCATTCTCGAGCGCTTCATCTTCTGGTTCGGGCCGCCGGAACGGATCGATGCGCTGGTCCGGATCGAGGGCGAGGAGACCCTGAGCGCACTGGCGGGCAAGCCGGTGATCATCCTCGCGCCGCACTTCGTCGCGCTCGATGCCGGCGGCCTGCGGCTCGCGATGAAGTCCCGGTTCGTCACCATGTACCAGCGCCAGAAGAACCCGGTGCTCGATGCGGCGATGCGGCGCGGGCGCGAGCGCTTCCCCGGGGTCGTGCTGTCGCGCCAGCAGGGCGTGCGGGCCGCGGTCCGGGTCATGCGCGAGGGCGTGCCGTTCTACTACCTCCCCGACATGGACCTGGGCGCCCGCGATGCGGTGTTCGTGCCCTTCTTCGGGGTGTCCGCGGCCACCGTGACCGCGACCGCGCGGCTGGTCCAGCTGACCGGCGCGACCGTGCTGCCCTTCGTCACCCGGATGACGCCGGACGGCTACGTCGGCACGTTCTACCCGCCGCTCGAGGACGCGGGCGGCCCCGACGTCGAGGCGGCGACGGCCCGGATGAACGCCTTCATCGAGGCCCGCGTGCGGGAGCTGCCCGAGCAGTACCTGTGGTCGCACAAGCGCTTCAAGACGCGTCCGCCGGGCGAGCCGAGCCCGTACGTCGATTGAGCGATAATCCGGCGATGCGGCTCAAGTTCACCAAGATGCAGGGTGCCGGCAACGACTTCGTCGTGCTCGACGGCGTGCGCCAGCGCGTGGCGCTCGCACCGTCGCAGTGGCGGGCCCTGGCGGACCGGCATTTCGGCGTCGGTGCCGACCAGATGCTGCTGGTCGAGCCGGCCGACGGGCCCGATGTCGACTTCGTCTACCGGATCTTCAACGCCGACGGCGGCGAGGTCGAGCAGTGCGGCAACGGCGCGCGCTGCTTCGTGCGCTTCGTGCGCGAGCAGGGCCTCACCGACAAGGCCGCGGTGAAGGTGCGCACGATGGGCGGCGTGATCGAGCCGCACCTGCAGGCCGACGGCCGCGTCAGCGTCGACATGGGCGCGCCGGTGCTCGACCCCGCCCTCGTGCCCTTCGATGCGACCGGTCTCGCGGGCCGCCCCGAGGGCGAGGACCGGCTCTGGCCGCTGGCGCTGCCGCAGGGCGAGCGCTGGATCTCGGTCGTGTCGATGGGCAACCCGCATGCGGTGCAGGTGGTCGACGACGTCGACACCGCGCCGGTCGCCACCGAAGGGCCCCTCATCGAGTCGCACGTGCGCTTTCCGCGTCGCGTGAACGCCGGGTTCCTGCAGATCGTCTCGCGCACCCGCGTGCGGCTGCGCGTCTTCGAGCGCGGCGTCGGCGAGACCCTCGCCTGCGGCAGCGGCGCCTGCGCCGCGGTGGTCGCGGGCATTCGCCGCGGCCTGCTCGATGCACGGGTCGACGTCGAGACCCGCGGCGGCCTGCTCACGATCGAATGGCGCGGCGCGGCGGTCACGATGACCGGCCCGGCCGTCTCGGTCTTCACCGGCGAGATCGAGCTCGACGGCCCCGCCGTCGGGGATGCCGCCCCCGCCGTCGCCCGCTGACGCGCCTCGCCCCGACCCTGGACCACCCCCCGATGAACAGCCCCGACGCCAGCGCCGACCAGGTCGCGCAATACCTCCGCGACAACCCCGGCTTCTTCGACGCCAACGCCGAGCTGCTCGCCTCGATCACCGTGCCGCATCCGCACGGCGGGCGCGCGGTGTCGCTCGTCGAACGCCAGGTCGACCTGCTGCGCGACAAGAACAAGGCGCTGGAGATGCGGCTGGCGGAGCTGCTGCGCATCGGTCAGGAGAACGACGCGATCGCGGGCAAGCTGCAGCACTGGACGCGCGAGCTGCTGCGCGTGCGGGATGTGCGCGAGCTGCCGGCCCGTGTCGTCGACGGCATGTCGGCCGACTTCTCGGTGCCGCAGGTGGCGCTGCGGCTGTGGCGCCTCGATGCCGCGCATGCCGACCTGCCGGTCGCCGCCGAGGTCGAGCCCGAAGTGCGGGCGCTGGCCGACAGCGTCAAGCAGCCGTACTGCGGCCCGAACGCGGAGCTGAGCGTCGCGGCCTGGCTGCATGGCGGCGGTTCGCAGACCCGCTCGATCGCGCTGCTGCCGATGCGCGTCGGCGCCGCGCCCGATGCCTTCGGTCTGCTGGTGCTCGGGTCGCCCGATCCGGCCCGGTTCCAGGCCGGCATGGGCACCGCATTCCTCGAGCGCATCGCCGAGATCGGCAGCGCCGCGCTGTCCCGGCTGCTCCCCTGAGCCCGGACGGCGGCGTCGGCGACGGGCCCGGGACGATGGCCGTGCCGACCCCAGGCCCCGATGCCGATGCCGGCCTCAGTGCCGCCGCCGGCCGCGATGACGGGGTCGCCGGCTGGCTCGGCAAGCTGCGCACCGAGCGCGGATACTCGCCGCGCACCCTGCAGGCCTACGGCCGCGAGCTCGCCGAACTGCGGCGGCTGGCCGACGGGCGCGACTGGGCCGCGCTCACCGAAGCCGACGTGCGGCGCTGGGTCGCCGGTGCCGCGCGGGCCGGTCTCGCGCCCGGCTCGATCGCGCGCCGGCTGTCGGCCTGGCGCGGCTTCCTCGACTGGCTGGCGATGCGCGGCGACGTGCAGGCCAA
>CAIUGQ010000410.1 GCA_903898725.1 uncultured Burkholderiales bacterium
CCTGACGCCACCGAAGTCGGCACTCGGCAGCTCGACCACCGGTGTCCGCGCGCCTGGATCCAGCCAGACCGCCTCGAACTGAGCGCCGCCCGGGGCGGTCATCGCCACGCGCCACACGCCATCGGCGGTGCAGGTGCAGCTGCGGATCGTCTTGCCCGTGAACTGACGAATGGCCTGCGCATAGGCTTTCGCAGGAGCTCGATGCGTCCTGCTCACGGGATCGATCAGCCCCATCTTGTTGCCATCCCAGGCGTACCAGAAGAAGCGCTCGAAGCCCAACGAACGCGCCAGCAGGAGATCTCGGGGCAGGTACGCCGCCACCGCCGCCTCGGTCAGGATGTTCGGCATCTCGCGCTGTGACCAGACCGCTGCAGGGTTCTGCATCATGTAGCCGGACTCGGTGTTCCAGAGCCTCATGTTCGGATAGCCGGCCGATGCGTTCGCCTGCAGCAGCCGCCGTACCGGATCGACGATGGCTTCGGGCGGCTGCCCCTCGTGATACAGGTGATACGCGCATACGTCGACGACCGCACCGACGCCCGCCGACAGCAGTCTGGACGGCCACTGCACCCGGTCGTCGACGCCCACCCCCGAAGGTGCGATGACCCAGGCACGCGGATCGGCGTGTCGTATCTCCTCGGCCGCGGCCACCGTCAGCCGTACCAACGCATCGAGCGATCCTGAGAAGAATCCGGTCAGATTGGCCTCGTTCAGGACCTGATAGGCGCGGATCCTTCCGCGGTAGCGCTCCGCGAGCGTGCGCACGTAGATGCGCCAGTCATCGAGACGCTCAGGCTCGGCAGCCGTGCCCGGACCATACGCCCCGACCTCGTTCGGCCTGGCCGACGCCCACCGCGGCGTCACGCCGAACGGAAGCATCACCTCGATGCCGCGCGCTTCGGCCCACGCGACGTACTGGTCAAGCCGCCGAAAATCGAACCTGCCCGCGGCGCGCTCGAGACTGGACCAGCCCACTCCTGCATCCCACAGCCGCAACGAGCCAACCGGGATGTCGGGCCAGTTTCGCTCCGATCCGTTGTTGTGGATGTGTATGCCGAAGAAGGCGGGGTCGAAGGTCTGACCCTCGATGGGGATCCGGAGTGTCGTGACACCGACACCCAGTGCGTGCCGACCGTAAACGGAGAGCCCCAGCCCAGCCATGCCGAACCGTCTGCGATCAGGTCTCATCAGGGATGTCCCGCGATGACGAGGGGCGTACCCCGCCACGCTGCAGCCGTGTCGGTGAACGAACTCCAGTGACTGCCGATGATCCGGCGACACGACGACAGCGCGGCGAGATCGACGACGGCATCGATCAAGGCGATCGGGTCGTCCCGCGAGTACGCGCGCTTGCTGTACTCCCACACCCGATCACCGAACGTCCTTCGCAGATCCTCGACGGCTCGGGGGCAGTCGGAGGAGACGAAGAACTCGGTGTCTTCGCTGCGCTCGCACTCGAGGGTCATGCATTCGATGAAGCGCGCGTTCGTGCTGACTTCGGACGCTCTTCGATTGTCGGTGCGACGGACGTGCACCCCCACGCTGCGCCGCAATCGCGGCGTCAGGGGTTCGAGACGGGCACTGACCTGCTCTGAAGGCCGAAACACCCCGAACATTCCGGGAGCGTCGAGCAGGCGCGAGTTCGTGACGATGTAGACGTCGCGATCGGGCGCGATCTCCATGACCGATTCGACGCGGAACACCCCGGGCTCGGTCGCCGGCTCGTCGAACACCGAGACGCCCCTCAGCCGCTTGAGCGTCGTCGCCGCACGGACGCCGGCGCGCGCCGCGAACGACAGGGCCCGGCCTTCACGCACCTCGAACGGCAGGCCCTCGACGCTGAACAGCGATTCGAAGCCGGCATTGAAGTCCGGAGACCGATTCCATTGCACACACAGCGCCCGTCCGCAGATCCTGGCCAAGGCCCATGCCGAGGCCGTCGCCCTCATGCGATTGCACAGACCGCCGCGGACCAGAACGGTCAGCATCACCGGTCCGCGCTTGCCCGGGGAAGCACGCTCGCCTTCACCAGGGCATCGAAGTCCGCGAGCGTACGCGCGACGAGCTTCGCCTGCATGAGCCGTCCCTTCAGCACATGTCGCACGAGTTCCCAGGACAGGGACCTGCGAAGCGCTCCCAACCGCTGGGGCAGGAATCGAGCGGCGAATCTGACTTGATTTCGATACAGCAGGTTCAACGAAAACTCGCTCTTGACGCTCGATGAACTGGCGCCGACCTTGTGATACACCCTGCTCTTCGAAGCGTACGCAAGCCGATAGCGATCTCGCGCTCGGAATGCCCAGTCGATCTCTTCGAAGTAGAGAAAATAGTCGTCGCACATCATGCCGACCGCCCGCACGAGGTCCGTGCTGACCAGCAGTGACGCACCGACGACGTAGGACATCCTGGCCTCGATCTGCGCCAATGCGCTCGAATCATGGGGCACTTCCGCAGCCTCGGTCATGTCCCCGATGTGCCGGACCTGCATCAGGGCTTCGTCGAGGTGTCCTCCGCCTTGCGCCTGAACCTTGCCCGGACGCGCGTAGTACAGCAAGGTGGAGCCGACCATGCCGACACCGGGATCGAGATCCAGGCGGGCGGTCAGCTCACTGAGCGCGTGCGAATCGACGACGGTATCGCTGTTCAGCAACCAGAAGTGATCGTAGCGAGACGGTCCTGCGGCGGTCATCCCGCAGTTGTTTCCGCCCGCGAAGCCGAGATTGCCGCCCGACCGCACGAGGTGCAGCCGGATGCCGGGCTCCGCGGGCGCAACGCTGCCGTTGGCCTCCCAGATTCGGCATGGAATGCACCCGAGACCGGGATCGGCATGAACCACGCCCGGCAGCGCGGTCCAGCCCGACTCGACGTAGGGTACCGAGCACCATCGGGCGATGTGTTCGAGCGATTGGTCCGCCGAATCATTGTCAACGAGCCAGACATCGGCTTCGGAAAGCAGTCCCCCGCCGACGATGGAACTCAGGCATTCGACGCAGTCCCGCCATCCATTCCAGTTGACGATGATGATGGCAGTGCGCCTGCGGTCCGCACTGCCGAATGCACCCTCCGTCTGAACAAAAGACGTCATCTTCAACCGCCCATCGGCGCCGTCTGCGTCGAACACCCGCTCACGATGCCGCTAGCCGCGCGGCCTGTGCGGGGCGGGCCTCGTCTCGCCTGACGACCCAGGAGGTCGAGCCTGCCGCAAAAGCGCGATCGTCACGCCGGCAATGCCGATGAACCAGAAGAAGAGATTCAGGTTGTGGTTCAGCGACAGGACGACCTTGGTGATCATGGAGGCTGCCAGGCCGGTTGCGAAGGCCATCAGCACCCAGGCTTCTCCTCCCGGTGCCGAGACGGATGTCACGGCAAGACGGACCAGCAGAATCGACATCGCACTCACGAACAGCACGAGACCGACGACGCCGGATTCGAGCGCCAGCGACAGGAAGAACGAATCGATCGTCAGTGTCCGGTGGCCGGGCATGGGGCCGATGACGGCTGCCGCCGTTCCCAGACCGTAACCCTGCAGGGGCTGATCGGCAACGAGCGCGGCACCCCGTTCGAACATCAGGATGCGTGCCCTGCTGCTGCCCGCCTCTTCCGCCGTTCGCCCCTGCGCGAGATTCGTGATGGCCCCCGAAGCGAACACCGCGCTCGCCAGCACGACGACCAGCACGAACCAGCCGAGCATCGCAAGGCCGGGCCGGTCCCGTCGTCGCACGGCCCTCAGCCCGACCAGCGTCAGCATCGCGAACAATCCTGCTGCGAGCGCGATCGACGACGAGCGTGTGTGCGTCAGATAGCTCACGAACAGAAAGAGCGGCACGCTCACGGCGGCGGCCAGTCTCAGCCACGGCCGGCGAGCCATCGCAGCGAGCATGATCGCGACCGGCGTGACCATCGCGAGATACTCGCCGAACGTCAGCGGGTGCGCGAACGGCCCGCTGACGCGGTACTCGCCGCCGCGAAGTCTGTAGCTCACGATCCAGTCGAGGCCGATCAGATCATCCGTGTCGATCGCCATCAGCCCGATGAAGGGATTCGAGTTGGTCCGCCATTCGTAGATGGCGATGGCGCACGCGACTCCCGCGCCGAGCCAAAGCCATGCGGCCGTGCGCTCGATGTCGCCTCGATCCCGGTAGAGCGCCAGGACGACCAGCAGCATCATCAGGCCGGGGAGAAAGTCCTTCGCGAACGCGTACAACGAGGCGATCGACTCGTCGGCGATGAGGCTGGCGATCATCAGCCAGGCCATGAATCCGACGATCAGCTTGAACACCCAGCCAAGACCGGCGATGCGCTGCGAGAGGCGCGCACGGAGATCCGGCGAGGTGATGAGCGCGAACGCGGCTGCGCAGATGACGACGCCGAAGCTGACGCGGGTCGGATTCAGGCCAGGCAGCGGTCCGAACTTGAAGGGCAGGTAGATCGGGCAGACGCCGATGAGGAACGCCCAAGCGTCGACGGCCGCCCGTGCGATTCGTCCACTCGAGGCACCGTCCGCAGAGCGCACCGAGATGAACGCCAGCAGCAGCACGACCCCACCCGCCAGCAGCACTCCGATCTTGATGACGGCACCGGTCGGAAAGACCGCCACCAGCAGCCCCAGGAGCGTGGCCAGTACCGCCGCCCCCACTCCGATGAGCAGCAGATCCCGCGACGCGGCGTTTCGTCCCGCGGACCGTTCGGTCCCGAACGAATCGGCAGCGTGTCCGATGAGGGCGGACCGGATGCGCCGGTTGGTCACTTTCGGACCGTCCACAGTTCACGCAGCACACGACGCTCGGCAGCACCCAACAGGTATCGCCACGCCGACGCGCCGAATGCGGACAGCGCCAGCAACGCGAATCCCAGGCCTTGGGCAGCCGTCATCGGGAGTGCTGCCGCCGCGAGAAGCAGCAGTGCCGCGACGAACCAGCCGATCGGTGCAGCGGTGAGAGCGGCCCTTCGCCCCATCTGCTTCCATGCCAGCACATAGACGGCCGCTGCATCGATGGCCAGCCGGGACGTTGCGGCGATCGCGGCGCCGATCACGCCGTAGCGGGACGCCAGCGCCCAGAACACCAGCGCGAATGCCGGCAGTTCGATCATGTGCAGGATTGCCATCGATTTCGGCTGACCGTTCGCCTGGATGACCATGGCTGGAGGTTGAGCGAGCGCGTTGCAGAAGAACCCCAGCGCGAGAATCTGCAGGACGGGGGCACTGCCCTCCGCGATCTCGGCGCCCAGCCAGAGCCGCAAGCCATGCTCGGCGAACAGGACGAAGCCAAGAATCACGGGGAACATCGCCACGAAGACGACGCTGGTCGATCTCTTCAGGATCATCCAAGCTTCATCGGACCGCGAGGTCACACCCGCGGAACTCGGAAACAGGCTGGCGGTCACTGCGTAGGGAACGATCATCGCGCGGGCGAGCAGATCGTACGGCGTGGTGTAGAACGCGAGCACCTTGACCGGGACGATCGCGGCGAGTGCAAGCCGATCCAGATAGCTCAGCAGAGGGCCGACAAGGTTGGACACGCTCATCCAGCCACCGACGCTCAGCAACTCCCTCGAGTGCCGAGGATCGGGGCGTCTGATCCTGAACGTGTATCCGCAGAACCGGGCACATGCCCGTGAATGCCCCCAATTCGCTGCGATCCGGACCGCCACGATGGAACCGACCACACAATCGAGACTGGGATAGCGCAGCGACACCAGGAGCGGCGCAGCGAAAGAAAACAATCCCAGGCCGATCCTCAGCAGATTGAGTTCCTTGAATCGCTCGAATGCGCTGAGTGCCCCGGCATAGCCGGAGGTGGTCAGGACAAAGGGGACGGATGCTGACAGCAGCAGCATCGCGGCGATCGCTTCGGCATGAAGCGCCGGCGACAGATGCAGAAGGCCCTCGACGATCGTCGTGCTCAGCATCGCGAGCACCAGGGCGACGGCCACGCCGAGGGTGGCCAGGAAGATCATCCCGGTCTCGATCGCCGTCGTTGCCCCCGGCAGGTCCTTGTTGGCGAGTCTGGAGGACACGCTCCGAGTCAGCGCTCGCCCGAGACCGAGGTCGAACAGGCTCGCATAGCCGACGATCACCCACGCCAGCGACAGGAATCCGAACCGCTCGATGCCGAGTTGTCGGATCAGGACCGGGATCGCAGCGATGGCGACGAGCGCGGGAAGCACCTGCCCGAGCACATTCCAGCCGGTGTTGCGAGCCAGCGAACCGAAGGAGCGCCCTGATGCTGCGGTCACGGAATCAGCGACGGCCATGGCTGACACGCGAACGATCCGAACGAGCGCACCGCTTCCCGATCTGAGCCAGCCCCGGACGCTTAGCCATCTGTACGCCGCGGCGGCGTGGACCGCCCCGTCATCCGAAGTCGGGTCTCATCCGGCACCGCTCCCAGCAGTGTCTCGATGAACTGCCTGTGCAACCGGAAGGCCTGCTCCGAGTCCCGATCGATGGAGGAGACGCGGAACAGCAGGCCGTCGGGAATCTGTCCCCGCAGCCCGTAGGACAGCTCGGTCAGCTTCTTGTCGAGGTTGTCGTTCGCGATCCGGTCGCCGACCCGGATCCAGTACGTCACCGGTTCGTGTCGCAGCCCGAGCCGGGTCTCGAGCATGACAACGGGCAGAACCCTGCCTCCGGAGACCGGCAGCGTGCCAGTGGTCCGCGACAGCAGGACGAAGCCCTGCGCCGGATAGCAGACCTCGGGGCGGTGAATCTGTGCGGAGTCGGTCTGATCTGCGCCGTACGCGATCGAGAGCATGATCCGGCGACCCGCCGAATCGACGTAGGTCCGAGCCAGGACGTCCGAATAGATCGTGTCGAGGTTGGCCTGCACCTCGGGGTTGACGATCAGCCCGCTCGAACTGCGATCGAGCCGCCAGTCACCGAATGTCTCCGGGACGATATCGGCCAGCTTTCGGACGGATTGAAGCGAAGCGATCCGCTCGCGCGGACGGATCGCTTCGGCGGCAATCACCGCGATCGCAAGCGATGCCGCGATACCGACGGCCGTGAGGATCGCTCGGCGATGAGTCGGGGCCGAGTCAGTTCGCAGCGGTGTCGCGCTCATCGGGCCGCACCTGAGGCAGGCAACCGGTTCGCCACCCACCTGAGCATGGCGTCGACGCCCATGATCAGCAGCAGTCCGGAGACGAACAGCACCATGCCAGCGAAGTCGTGGACGAAGCCCTGTCCGGCCTCGTCACCGAAGTGGAACGTGACGAGCGTGAGGACGATGACTCGGATCACGTTCGCGATGAACGAGATCGGCACGATCAGGATCGCAAGGCTCACGTTCCTGACCAGTGATGCGTGCTGCACGAGGTTAAGGTAGAGCAGCCCGAGCGCCTCGAGCGTGAAGAGGGTCTGCAGACCGGCGCAGGCATCGGCCACGAGCAGTTGATAGGCGCCGATCTGGAGAATGACGCCGGTCCGTGCGATCGGATAGCCGACGAGATGGAGCACCTGCTCCGCCACGGACGACACCGCGATCTTCATGGGGCCCGTGACGAGGTCGACCAGCTGTGCGGGCAGCGGCACGGCGAACAGCATGAAGAAAAGCGGGAACCAGACGAGCGCTGCGGTCCGGGGGCCGCGCAGCAGCAGCAGCACGGACGTCAGGACGCCGATCGCGGAGCCGAGTTCCAGAAGGATGATCGACTGCGAACGCCCGAGCATGAACGCGAGCAGCGTGACGAGGAGCACCAGCCACCCTGCAGCGGACGGCCGATCGCCGGGGGCGCCGACGGCGATCTCCGCCCGACGCCCCCACAGCAACCACGATGCGACGACAAGCACGATGGGCCCGTGCACATGCTCGTCCGAGCGCCAGAGCGTGGTCGACAG
This sequence comes from uncultured Burkholderiales bacterium, assembly GCA_903898725.1. Lineage (GTDB taxonomy): Bacteria > Pseudomonadota > Gammaproteobacteria > Burkholderiales > Burkholderiaceae_E > UBA4615. The sequence continues at coordinate 7,841 of CAIUGQ010000410.1, forward strand.
GGCCCACAGCGTCGGACCGTAGGTCGCCAACACGGCGAGACCGACCAGCAACCAGGGCGCGCGTGCAAGCCAGGTGTTGCTGCTCGTGACCGCACCGGATGCCGTCGCATCGGCCAGTCTCATGAGCCGGTCTCCGGCACGTTGTTCAGGCGGTGTTCAGCACGCTGCCGAGCACGGCGATGTTCGGCGCGCCCCCGGAGTGCACCAGTTCCACGACCGAGTCGAACGAGCTGCGGTGCTTGCGGGCCAGCACCAGGGCGCCCCCTGCACGCTGTGCCACCAGCGTGGCGTCCGGCTCCTCGGCGACGCCCGGGGTATCCAGGATGATCACGTCGTATGCGCGAGCGAACGACTCCAGAAGGTGTGCGAACACATCGCGCGACAGCAGCTCCGAAGGGTTCGGAGCCTGCGGACCGCAGGTCACCACGCTCAGGTTGCTCAGGCCGGGCACGCGCTGCATCGACCCCGCAGTGATGTGCCGATTCAGCATCGACGACAGCCCCGTGCGATTCTCGAGACCGAACACGGTGTGCAGCCTGCCCCGCCGCAGATCGGCATCGATCAGCAGTGTCCGCTGTCCCATCTGGGAGAAGGTCACGGCGAGGTTTGCGGCCACGAAGGATTTGCCGTCGCCGCTGCCCGACGAGATCACCGCAAAGGACTTGAGCGGAGCATCGGTCGGGGCCGCGATCTGCGCACTGCGGATCTTGGCGCGCAGGCGGCGCAGGTCCGCCACAAGCGGATTGCGCGCGTCGAAGGCGGCCACGACCTCGGACGACACCCGCGTATTGGCGGGATCGAGCACCGGATAGTCGAACTGGTAGGCCAGCGCGCGCTCCACCATGCTTTCGGTGACGACCTTGTGTGCCACGGCGGCCTCTCCGAACCGCGTGCCGTCGGCGCGGGCCCAGGCGAGGATCCGTTCGACCTCGGGGGGGTTCAGCAAACCCGCGGACACCATGATCTGTCCGATGGGCTGATGCCCGCGAATCTGGTTCTGCTGCGGCCGCCCGACCGCGGTGCGCTCTTCCCCCTCCGGAAGTGCACCGAAGACGGTGTGAGAGAACTCGGCGTTGCCATGCGACCCCGCGCCGCCAACCGCAAGCGCTGCCGACGCGTGGTGGCCGATCCGGCCGCGCTTGCTGCGCCCGGCCCGCCCATCGAAGGCGTTGCGCAGCACACCGATCGGGGTGACGCCGCTGGCCAGCTTCAGATCCTGCGGGCCTCGCACACGGCGATCCCTCATCTCGAGACCGAGCGCGGCGCCGATGGCGATCAGCGTGCCGAGGAAGCCTCCTAGCGCAACGTTGACCAGGACCTTCGGACTCGATGGCCGCCTCGGTTCCGACGCCGCGGTGAGCACGACGACGTTCGTCTGGGTGCTCTGGCTCTCCAGGCTCGTCTGGCTCAGGCGCTGCGAGACCGCATCGAAGGCACGCTGCGCGCTTTCGACGTCGCGTTGCAGCACGGTGAGCTCATCGCGCACCTGCTTGATCTCGAGCACCTTCGAACGCTGACGTTCGAGCGCGGCACGGAGGTCGCCCTCCCGCTGACTCTGGATCTTGAAGGAATTGCCCAGGCTGCCTGTGATGGCTGCGGTCTCGCGCTCGATCCTCTTCACGAGCGAGGCCCGCTCTTCGTTCAGCTTCAGGATGTCGGGGTGCTGAGCCCCCAGCACGGCGCCCTGCTGCTCGAATCGGGCGTCCACGCGCGCGAGTTCGCTCTTCAGTGCCTGGATGAGCGTGCTGGACAACACCTCAGGCACATCTGCCGAGGTCCCGCGCGTCACTGCATCGCGCGCGAGCGCCTGACGCCTGTTCGCCTCCCCTGCCAAGGCCTGCAACGCGACGAGCTGACTGGAGAGCTCGGCTAGGCGGGTGTTCTCGACATCGAGGCGCTCATCGGCCGAGACGATGCCCTTGTCGCGCTGATACGAGGTCAGGCGGTTCTGCGCAGACTCGAGACGGTCCCTCAGGGCCTGGGTCTGCGTATCGAAGAACCCTTTGGTCTGCCGAGCGGGTTCGACCTTGAGCTGCACGCTCAGGTCGACATAGGCCTGAGCGAAGGCATTCGCTACGAGCGCCGCGAACCGGGGATCCAGACCGGTATAGCCGATCGACAGGACACTGGACTCCCGCGAAGGCTTGACGTCCAGCCCTCGCAGCAGCAGGTCGGAGAAGTAGTGCCGAATCGATCCGCTACCGTCGGTTGCCTGACGCCACTGCTCGATCGCCTGCGGGTTCTCCGCGATCTTCAGCGTGTCCACCACGCTCAGCGCGACGCGCTGGCTGTTGACGATATCGACCTGCGTGGCCATGTAGCCAGGCGTCAGCTGCCCCGGCAAGAGCATGCCCAGAACGGGATCCGGGCTCTTCATGTCGACAAGCACCTGCGCACTGGCGGTGTACTTCTTGGGCAGCAGCAGCGACGCCGCGACGGCGGTACCCAGCGTCAGCAGGAACAGCGCCGCTGCCAGCCGCCACCTGGCGCGAAGGATGTCTAGGAACTGCTGAAGGGTCATGGGCTGCGGGTAGGTCGAAGACGCCGCGTCGGTTCGCACCGGAAGAAGAGGAACGAACAGGCGAGAGGCGGTCTGCCGATTATGTCAGAGCGACCCGCGTTTCCCGGCCTGTCGGCCCGAGCGCTCGAAAAGCAAACGGCCCGCACGCGCGGGCCGTCTGTCGAAACTGTGACGCCGTGTGAATCAGGCAGCAGCAGCCAGCGAACCCGACTGACGACGCTTGCGCTGAGCCACGAAACCGACCAGTCCCAGACCCGCGAGCATCATCGCCCACTCGTGCGGCTCGGGGACGGCGGCGATGGTCACGCTGTCGATGGCCATGCCGCTCACGCCGCCGGTGACGCTGACGAAGCTCAGTCCGACCGTGTTGGTGAGCGCCGTGAAGTTCACGGTGCGCTGCAGCCAGCCCGAGTTCAGGGTGCTGACGGTGTCGAAGATGGGCGCCACTTCGCTCGTGCCGCCGAGGAACGTGATGGAGGTCTTCGCGCCGCCGGTGTTGGTGCTGTTGTACCAGTAGCTGAGTTGGTACTGCTGGCCGACGTCGAAGCCGCTGATGCTCTGACTGATGGAGCCGGCGTTGAGGCCGTTCAGGTCGAGGCTCTGCACACCCGACTGCGCCGCCCAACCCTGACCGCCGAACTCGCGGACCACGTCGACATCACCGGTGACCGACCAGCCTGCGAAGCTGCCGGCCAGGTTCTGGAAGAAGCCGCTCTGGATCACGGGCTCCTCGAAGCTTCCGTTCACCACGTTGACGGCCGCAAAGGCTTGCCCAGAGAGAACAACTGCTGCAGCGGCGACGATGTGCTTGATGGACATGGCTGGCCTTTTTATATACCTCAATGATGCTCGAAGTGGTCGGGCGAGGCAACCGCCCATGTGGGTGAAGCCTACCGACGCCGCCCCGCGATCCACAGCATCATGCCCGCCAGCACCAGCAGCATCGTGCCCGGTGCCGCCACTGCATCCTCGGCGATCGAGGCGACCACCGCGCCAGGCTGCGGCAGCCGGGTCACGACGACCTGCGGATCCCTCAGCGCCCGGATCTCGCGCGCTTCGCCCGGCACGCCCGCGGCGGCGACGGAGGCCACGGCGACGGGCATCGACAGCGGCTTCGGGCCGTCCTGCGCGGCGACGGGCGCTCCCAGGCAGGCACAGGCCAGCGCGACGGTGACGGCGCGGCGGAGAAACGGAGTGTCGGGGCGAGGTTCAGTCATGGTGGCCGGAAGCGAGGATACCTTCAATGGGCGAACAACCCATGTACGCAAGTTTCGCGCCTGATTGCGGCAGGATCATTTCAGACCGACGATGCCCCGCTCGATCGCACCCTTTTCACCGTCCTGGGCCTTGGGCGCGGCCTTCGGCGCGGCCGCCGGCGCGCCTTGCGCGAAGTCGCCCTTGTAGTCGATCTTCGCCCCGTCACGGAGCCGCTTCATCTCGGCCTGCGCCGCTTCGGTGCGTCGGCGGTTCATGATGAACTGCTCGATCGCGGGGCCGGCCTGCTTGGCGTCGAGGGGCGCGGGCTGGCTCGAGCGGATCTCGGCGATGACGAGCTGGGGACCGTTCTGGAAGATGGCCACCTCGCCGTCCTTGAGCTTGGCGAACCGGGGCAGCAGGTCCAGCGGGATGCCCTCGCTGCCGCGCGCCACGTTGGTGGCGATGGCGGCGTCGATGCCGGCGCGCCGCAGCAGCTCGGCGGCCTCGGCGGCGGTCTTCACCGGCGCGAGCTGCTTCGACAGCACCGGCCAGTTGCTGGGCTGGCCGGGCAGCACGATCTCGTTCAGGCGCCAGATGCGGCGCTCGGCGAACAGCGACGGGTTGTCGGAGAAGAACTTCGCCACCTCGGCGGCATCCGGCTTGGGCACCTGCGCGGCGACGCGCTCCATGTAGGCACGCGCCAGCACCTCGCGGCGGGCGGCCTCCAGGCGCTGCATGATCTCGGCGTCGCGATCGAGCTTGGTCGCCTTGGCGCGCTGGATGGCGAGCTCCTGGTCGATCAGGCGCTCGAGCACCTCCTTGCGGACCTCCGCGACACGCTCGGGCGGGATGCCGGGCGTGCGCTGGAGCACGAAGTTGATCTGATGGACCGAGAGCTCGTCGTCGTTGACCTTCGCGACGACCTGGGTGGCCTTCTTGGCACCGCCGCCACCCTCGCCGCAGGCCACGACCGCGAGCGCCGTCGCGAGCGCCGCAGCCACGCGCACGACGCGCGCGACCGCAGACGGGGACGACACCGTCGGACAGCGACCAAAAGGGTCGCGAACACAGCGGAAATCGCGGGACAGAGCGGTCATCACAGCCTCGGTGGCGACGCGTGCGACGGCACGGTCGGGCGGCATCATAGCCAAGGCGCATGCGTCCCGAATACTCCGATCGCGCGAGGTGCCTTCCGACACACTCGTTGACGGCCGAGACCTGCCCACGGCGCACGAGTATCGGCAACATTGATGAGCGGACCGTCGCAATCGTGCGTCTTACCCGACATGATCGTTCGAATGGGTGAGCGTCCCACGAAGCGGCGCGGTTATCATCGATGCACCTTCTGGCAGAAACAATTTGGGCATCCCCCCACCCGGCGGTCTGACCGCATCGCGGTCCATCGTTCGCAGCGGCAGCCGCAGTCTGTTCGCGCTGGCCCGGACGATCTGCGACCCGTTGCTCACGGTCATCGCACTGCTCGGTGCTGCCTGGCTCACCCGGGGCCACATCGAGAACAAGGACCTGGTCCTCGGGCTGGTGGCTTTCTCGCTGGGCTACCCGGGCTCGCTCCCCTACTCCTACCGTCCGGCGAAGCTGCTGCGGCAGATCTTCGGCAACTGGGCGGTGCTCTGCGGGCTGATGGTGGTGTTCGGCCTCGCGACCGACATGCTCAAGGCCTTCCCGCCGAACACGCTGGCGTGGTGGGTCGTGGCCACGCCGGTGCTGCAGGCGGCCGCCCACGTGATCGCCCCGTGGCTGCTGCCGCGGGTGCTGTCGATGCGGGCTCAGCACACGGCGGTGATCATCGGCGCCAACGAACTGGGGCGCACCCTCGCCCGCTCGCTGATCAGCCAGCAGGCGCTGCAGCCGGTTCGGGTCACGGCCTTCTTCGATGACCGGGCGCCGGCACGGCTCGGCGACGAGCTCGAGCTGCCGCTGACGGGCCGCATCGACGCGGTGGCGGACTTCGTGCGGGCCAACCGGGTCGACCAGATCTACATCGCGCTGCCGATGGCCTCGCAGCCGCGCATCCTGCGTCTGCTCGACCAGCTTCGCGACACGACGGCCTCGATCTTCTTCCTGCCGGACATCTTCCTGTATGACCTGATCCAGGCGCGGGTGGACACCATGGGCGGGCTGCCGGTCGTGGCGGTCTGCGAGACGCCGTTCCACGGTACGACCGGCGTCATCAAGCGCCTGTCGGACGTCTGCATCTCGCTGGCGGCGATCGTGCTGACGGCGCCGCTGATGATCGGGGTGGCCATCGCCATCAAGATGACGATGCCGGGGCCGGTGCTCTTCAAGCAGCGCCGCTACGGGCTGGATGGCGAGCAGATCACGGTGTGGAAGTTCCGCACGATGAAGGTGCAGGAGGACGGCGCGGTGGTGCGTCAGGCCACCCGCAACGACGACCGCATCACGCCGCTCGGCCGCTTCCTGCGCCGCAGCTCGCTCGACGAGCTGCCGCAGTTCTTCAACGTGCTGCAGGGGCGCATGAGCGTGGTGGGTCCGCGGCCGCACGCGGTCGCGCACAACGAGACCTACCGCAAGCTCATCAAGGGCTACATGATCCGCCACAAGGTCAAGCCGGGCATCACCGGCTGGGCCCAGGTCAACGGCGCCCGCGGCGAGACGGACACGGTGGACAAGATGAAGCGGCGCATCGAGTACGACCTCGAGTACCTGCGCCACTGGTCGCTGCAGCTCGACCTGGCCATCGTCTGGCGTACGGTCGTGCAGGCCATCCGGGGCGACAAGAACGCGTATTGAGGCGGGGCCTCGACGGAACCCGCAGCGGGGCTGCCGAGTGGGCTACGTCCGTAACGCTCATACCGCCCATGCCGCGCGTGCGCGCGGGCGGCGCCTGCCCTCAGGCGCCCGACAGCAGCAGCTTCAGGTCCGCGGCGATCTCTTCGCCGGTCTGCTGGTGGCGCACGTACAGGCGCAGCCGCCCCTTGGGGTCGAGCACGTACGACGCGGCGGTGTGGTCGATGCTGTAGGTGCCTTCGGTCTTGCCGGGGACCTTCTGGAAGAAGACCTTGAACTCGCGCGTCGCCTTGTTGATCGCGTCCTTGTCGCCGTACAGGGCGAGGAAGCGCGGATCGAAGGCGGTGACGTAGGGGCCGAGCACCGCGGGCGTGTCGCGCTCGGGGTCGACGGTCACGAAGATCACCTGCACGCGGTCACTGTCGGGCCCGAGCCGCTTCATGACGTCGGACATCGTGGAGAGCGTGGTCGGGCAGACGTCGGGGCACTGCGTGAAGCCGAAGAACAGCACCACGACCTTGCCGGAGAAGTCGGCCAGCGTGCGCGCCCGTCCGGTGTGGTCGGTCAGGGCGAGGGTCTTGCCGTAGTCGGCGCCGGTGACGTCGGTGGCCTTGAAGTTGGCCTTCGGGGGGCTGCCGGGGCGGTCGCACGCCGAGAGCAGCACCGCGCCGCCGGTGGCGGCCGCGGCCAGCAGCATCGAGCGGCGCTTCATAGCCAGTGGTCCAGGAGGAGTGCCGCGAAGATCGCGCCGAGGTACACGATGGAGTACCGGAAGGTGCGGCGGGCGAGCGCGTCGGAGTAGTTGCGCCAGAGCTGCCACGCGTAGCCGAGGAAGATGCCGCCGAGCACCAGCGCCGACACCAGGTACAGCCAGCCGCTCATGCGGATCATGAAGGGCAGCAGCGAGGTGGCCAGCAGCAGCACCGTGTACAGCAGGATGTGCAGGCGGGTGATGTCCGGGCCGTGGGTGACCGGCAGCATCGGCAGACCGGCACGCTTGTAGTCCTCGATCCGGTACAGCGCGAGCGCCCAGAAGTGCGGCGGCGTCCAGACGAACACGATCAGCACCAGCACCAGGGCCTGCGGCGTGACGTCATTGGCGACGGCCGCCCAGCCGAGCAGCGGCGGCATCGCGCCCGAGGCGCCGCCGATCACGATGTTCTGCGGCGTGGCGGGCTTGAGCACGACGGTGTAGATGACCGCGTAGCCGACGAAGGTGCCGAGCGTGAGCCACATGGTGAGCGGGTTCACGAACTCGAGCAGCAGCCAGGCGCCGAGCCCGCCGAGCACGACCGCGAACGCGAGCGCCGCGGGCGCCGACACCTCGCCGCGCGCGGCGGGCCGGGCGCGGGTGCGCGCCATGCGGGCGTCGATGCCGCGCTCGACCATGCAGTTGAAGGTGAAGCCGGCCCCGGCCAGCAGCGAGATGCCGAGGGTGCCGAACACCAGCACCGGCCAGGCGACCATGCCGTCGGCGGCGAGGAACATCCCGATGACCGCGCAGAACGCCGCCAGCATGACGATGCGCGGCTTGGTCAGCTCGTAGTACTGGCGCAGCGTATGGGCGAGGGGCGGCTGGGTGTGGTCGATGAGGTCCATCGCAGGGGGGTCAGGCGCCGGCTCGGGCGGGCGGTCCGGACAGCGGCGAGGCACGCGTCGAGTCGACCGCGACGGGCGGCAGGGCTGCCGCCGCGCGAGCGCGGAAGTTTACCACGAGCAACAGACCGAGCAGGGCGGCCGCGCCACCGGTATGCAGGACCGCGGCCACCAGCGGCCAGTCGAGGAAGATGTTCGTCAGGCCGGTGACGAGCTGCAGCACCAGCACCGCGATCAGCGCCTCGCCGACGCGCTCCAGGCCGCCGACGCGCCGGATGCGCCAGGCCAGCAGCCCGACCACGGCGAATACCGCGTAGGCGAACAGCCGATGGGTGTAGTGGATGGCGGTGAGCGCCTGGAAGGGCAGCGCACTGCCCTCGCCGGTGACGCCCAGCCGCCGCCAGAGCTCGAAGCCCGCGGCGAAGTCCATCGGCGGCCAGAACTCGCCCTGGCAGGCCGGGAAGTCGCGGCAGGCGAGCGTGGCGTAGTTGGTGCTGACCCAGCCGCCGAGGGTGATCTGGATGAACAGCATGGCGAGCGCGAGCGCGCCCCAGCTCAGGTAGCGGCCGGCCTCGCGGGCCACCGGCGGATGACCGGCGACGCGCACGGCCTGCGCCAGCAGCAGGCCGAAGAGGATCATGCCGCCGAGCAGGTGGCCGGTGACCACCAGGGGCTTGAGCTTGAGCGTGACCGTCCAGGCACCGAAGATCCCCTGCAGGATGATCCAGGCGAGCGTGAACCAGGCGAGGGCGACGCCGGGCGGCGCGGCCGGCGTGGCGCTCGCCGACGGCGCGGAGAAGGCGGGACCCGGGGACGGCGGCTCGCCCGCGGGCGGATCCTCGGGGGCCAGGCGGGCCCCGGCGCCGGGGGGCACGCGCGAGCCGCCCGTCCCGGGAAGGGTCCCGGATCCGCCCGTGC
>CAIUGQ010000411.1 GCA_903898725.1 uncultured Burkholderiales bacterium
GGCCGCGCCGACGACCCTGGCGATCGCGGCGGGCACGTCGCACGCGAAGGGCGCGACGCACGCGGCGGCCGCCGACGCGGACGACGAGCGCGGCGACTTCGTGCAGTCGCTCGCGCGCGGCCTCGCGGTGATCCGCGCGTTCGACGCGGAGAACCCGGCGCTCACGCTGTCCGACGTCGCCCGCCGCGCCGGCGTCTCGCGGGCCGCCGCGCGCCGGCTGCTGCTCACGCTGGTGGCGCTGGGCTACGCCGAGTCCGACGCCCGCCTCTTCCGCCTGCGCCCCAAGGTGCTCGAGCTCGGCTTCTCGTACCTGCACGGCACCGGCCTGTGGGGCGCCGCGCAGCCGGTGATGGTCGAGCTGGTCGAGCGCCTGCACGAGAGCTGCTCGGCGGCGGTGCTCGACGGCGACGACATCGTCTACGTCGCACGCGTGCCGACGCGCACCCGGATCATGTCGATCACGCTCGGCCTGGGCTCGCGGCTGCCCGCGCACCTGACCTCGATGGGCCGCGTGCTGCTCGCCGCGCTGCCGCCCGCCGAGCTCGAGCTGCGGCTCGCGGGGCTCGGCCGCGTCGAGGCGCGCACCGAGCGCACGCTCACCGAGGTCGACGCGCTGCGACGCGCGATCGCGCGGGTCCGCACGCAGGGCTTCGCCCTGCTCGACCAGGAGCTCGAGCCGGGCCTGCGTTCTGTCGCGGTGCCGGTGCACGGACCGGGCGGCGCGGTGATCGCGGCGCTCAACGTGGGCACGCACGCGTCGCGGGTGACGATGGAGGACCTCCGGGGCCGGGTGCTGCCGGCGCTCCGGGAGACGGCTGAAGCGGTGTCACGGGCGATGGGCGGCGCGGCGGGCTGAGGGCTGCATCGCCGTGCGTGCGGTCCATCGCCCGCGCCATCCAGGCCGGGATGCCGAGTACCTCCGTAGATGTACAACCCAGCACCAGCCTGATAGGATGTACACGTACATCCGCTGCCGGAACCTCCCGTGACCACCACCCGCCTCTTCCGGAACGGCAACTCCCAGGCCGTCCGCATCCCTGCGGAACTCGCCTATCCGAGCACCGAACTCGAGCTCGAGATCGAGCGGCACGGGGACGAGCTTCGGATCCGCCCCGCCCGGCGCCGGATCGGCAACGTGCTGGGCGCCCTCAAGGCCTTCGGGCCCGACTTCATGGCGACGGGGCGCGGCCGCCACGACGAGACCGAGCGCGACACGCTGTGAGCCCTCTGCCGTGAGCCCACCGCCGTGACCCCACGTTTTCTGCTCGACACGAACATCTGCATCTACCTGATGAAGCACCAGCCTCCCGAGGTGGCGGCGCGCTTCGCCGAGTGCTGGGTCGGCGACGTCGTGATCTCCGCCGTGACGATGGCCGAGCTGGAGTACGGCGTGGCCTGTGCGGAGCCGGCTCGCCGGCCCGCGCTTCGCCGCGCACTGTCGCGCTTCGTGGCCGAGGTGCCCGTCGCCCCGTTCGACGAGGCCGCCGCGGCGGCCTACGGACCGGTGCGCGCCGCGACCCGCGATCGACGGCGCGATGCGCTCGACCGCCTGATCGCGGCGCACGCGCTCGCCCTCGACGCGACCCTGGTCACGAACAACGAGGCCGACTTCGCCGCCTATCCGGGGCTGCGCGTCGACAACTGGGTGAGCGGGGCCTGATCCGGCAGGGCATACCGGTCCCGCAGCAGCCGCTTCATCAGCTTGCCCGCCTCCGTGCGCGGCAGTTCCGCGACGAAGTCCACCGACCTCGGGCACTTGATGCCCGAGAGCCGCGCGCGGCACCAGGCGACGAGTTCTGCCGCGAGCGCCGCCGACGCCTCGATGCCCTCGCGCAGCACCACCACCGCCTTCACCGACTCGCCGAACTCCGCGTCGGGCACGCCGATCACCGCGACGTCGGCGACCGCCGGATGCCCGATCAGCAGGTTCTCGGTCTCCTGCGGATACACGTTGACGCCGCCGGTGATGATCATGTGCGAGGCCCGGTCGGTCAGGTACAGGTAGCCGTCGGCGTCGACATGACCGACGTCGCCGATGCTGGCGCGCCCCATCGCGTCGTAGGCCGCGCGCGTGCGCGCCGGGTCGCCGTGGTACTCGAAGCGCGGCACGCCCGAGAAGCACACCAGGCCGGTCTCGCCCGGGCCCAGCTCGGCGCCGTCCTCGCCGACGATGTGCAGCGTCCCGAGCTCGGGCCGCCCGACCGAGCCCGGACGAACCAGCCATTCGGCCGACGAGATCGACGTGCGCCCGACCGCCTCGGTGCCGCTGTAGTACTCGTGCACGATCGGCCCCCACCAGTCGATCATCGCCCGCTTGACCTCGACCGGACACGGCGCGGCGGCATGGATGGCGAAGCGCAGGCTCGAGCGGTCGTGACGGTCGCGCACCGCGTCCGGCAGGCGCAGCAGCCGCACGAACATCGTCGGCACGAACTGCGCATGCGTGATGCGCCAGCGCTCGATCGCGATCAGCGCGGCCTCGGCGTCGAAGCGCTCGAGCACCACGCAGCAGCCGCCCGCGCCCAGCACCTGCATCGTCCAGCGCACCGGCGCGGAGTGGTACATCGGCGCGGTCGACAGGTACACCGAATCGGCGTCGAAGCGCTTCCAGTCGAGGTCGCCGCGCTGCAGGTCGACCGCGGCGAGCTGCTCGAGCGGACGCCGGATGCCCTTGGGGCGGCCGGTCGTGCCGGACGAATAGAGGAAGTCCGCGCCCTCCAGGCGCGTCGGCAGCACCGCCTCCGCCGGGGCGGCCGCGATGAAGGCCTCGAGGCCCTCGAAGCCCGGCGCCTCGCCGTCGACGACGACACGCAGCACGCCGCCGCAGTCGGTCGACGACGCCCGGGCAGCGAGCGCAGCGGCGGCCACGGCCACCGTCGACCCGGTCGCGAACAGGGCCCGCGCGCCGCAGTCGCCGAGCACGTAGGCCACCTCGTCCGCCTTCCAGTGCGTGCTCAACGTCGTGTAGTACAGGCCGGCACGGCGCGCGGCCCACATCCACTCGAACCACTCGAGCCGGTTCTCGGCGAGGATCGCGATGCCGTCGCCCTGCCGCAGGCCCGATTCGATCAGCCGACACGCGATGCGGCGCGAGCGCGACTCGAGCGTGCGCCAGTCGATCGAGCGGCCCGAGCCGGCCATGACCGCGGCCGGTGCCGTCGGCCGCGACGCCGCATGACGGGCGAGCGCGTCCGCCGCGGGCGCGCTCATTCGGCGCGGATCCCCGCCTGCCGCACGACCACGCCCCACTTCTCGGTCTCGGCGGCGATGAAGGCGCCGAACTGCGCGGTCGACATCGGCAGGCTCGCGCCGCCCATCTCGGCCAGACGCCGCCGCACCTCGGGCATCGCGAGCACCTGCGCGATCTCGGCATGCAGCCGCTCGACGAGGGGTGCAGGCACCTTCGACGAGGTCAGCAGCCCCACCCACACGACCACCTCGAAGCCGGGGTAGCCGGACTCGGCCACGGTCGGCACCGCGGGCAGCTCGGCCGCGCGCTGCGCGGTGGTGACCGCGAGCGCCCGCAGCTTGCCGGAGTTCACGTGCGGCAGCGCCGTCACCAGGTTGTCGACCATCACCTGCACCTGGCCGCCGAGCAGGTCGGTGAGCGCGGGGGCCGCGCCCTTGTACGGCACGTGGACCAGGTCGATGCCGGCCCGCATCTTCAGCATCTCGCCGGCGAGGTGGCTGGAGGTGGCGGTGCCCGACGACGCGATCGACAGTCCGCCCGGCTTGGCCTTGGCGAGCGCGACCAGCTCGGCGACGGTGTTCGCCGGCACCGACGGGTGCACCAGCAGCACGTTCGGCATCGAGACCACGTGCGCGACCGGCGCGAAGTCGCCGGGTGCGTACGGCAGCTTCTGGAAGATCGCGTAGTTGGCGGCGTTCGGTCCGATGCTGCCCATCACCATCGTGTGGCCGTCGGGCTCGGCGCGCAGCATGGTCTGCATGCCGATCACCTGGCCGCCGCCCGCCTTGTTGTCGATGGTGACCGGCTGGCCGATGCGCTTGGACAACTCGCCGGCGATCAGTCGGCTCGACAGGTCGAGGATGCCGCCCGGCGTGGCCGGCACGACGATCGTCAGCGGCTTCGAGGGGAACGCGGGCGCCTGGGCGAGGGCCGCGGACGGCGCCAGCGCGGAGACCGCGAACGGCGCGGCGAAGGGCACGGCGAGCGGCGCTGCGAAGGGCGCAGTGAGCGCACGCAGCGTGCGGCGGCGGGATCGATCCATGTCCTGCGTCTCCTCGGATGGGCGGCCGCGGCGCGGCCGTCGCGGAGCCTCGTGGCCCCTTGCCCGATCCTAGCGCCGGCGGGCCGCGTACGCCGCCGCAGGTCGCCGCATCCCGGAACCGGCGCGTCACCCGCGACGTCCGTGCGGAGATGCGCGACGCCGCGGGGCCGCCGATGCGAGACTCGCGCGCCATGGGCTATCGATACGCGTTCACCGGCGAACTGCGGACCCATGTCATCGGGCGCGATCGCACGCTGACCTACCGGGTGCTGTACCTGCCTGACGACTGGACGGGCGTCGAGCCCTTCGCCTCCACGCCGCGCGTGCGCATCGTGGGCGAGCTCGCCGAGCACCCGATCCGCGGCGCCTGGCAGCCGGGCGGCCCGGGCGTGCGCTTCCTGATGGTGTCGCCGGCGCTGTGCAAGGCCGCCCGCATCGCTGTCGGCGACCCCGTCGAGTGCCGCTTCGATCTCGATGATCCCGACGCAGTGGTGCTCGAACCGGAGCTCGAGCGCGCGATCGCGCACTCGCCGCTCGCCTCGGCCACCTGGGCACGACTGACCGCGGGGCGTCGGCGCGGCTACGCGGCGATGGTGGCGAGCGCCCGCACGGCCGCCACGCGTGCGCGCCGTGTGCACACCGTGATCGAATCGCTCGAGGCAGGCGCCCCGCCCTGGAAGCGCCGCTAGGCCGGTCCCCGGCCCCCTGTCCCCGCCGGCAACGACGACGCCGGCCTCGCGCTCCCCGCCCCCCTCACCCTCGCGACCACCCCGACAGCCAGCGCGCCCAGGTCGGGAACCCCAGCGCCGCGGCCTGTGCGCTGGCCGCACGCCAGTCGTACTCGACCGCGATCAGCTCGGCCGACACCGAGTCCGGCCCGACGTCGATCATCGCGTAGCGCGCATGCGGGCTGCCCGCCTGCACGAAGACCGTGCCGCCGCGCAGCGGCTCCTCGTAGGCCGGCAGGCCGACACTGCCGTCGTTGACCAGCAGCGTGCCGTCGGCGAGCGTCACGATGCGCTGCGTGTGCGTGTGCCCGCAGACCATCACCCGGGCGCGCTCGCCGCCCAGATCGTGCTCGATGTCGGCGAGCGGACGCAGCCGCGGGTCGCCCTGCGGCGCCTCCTCCAGCAGGTAGAAGTCCTCGAGCTGCGGCGCGCCGTGGAAGCACAGCACGTCGTCGCCGATCGCATGGCGGCTCGGCCAGCTCCGGATCCAGCCGATCGTGTCGGCATCGAGCACCGACAGCGCGTAGCGGTCCGCCCGGCCGGGCGCGTAGACCTCGGGCGAGTGCAGCGACACGTCGTGGTTGCCGCGCACATGGACCGCGTCGAGCGCGCGCAGCACGTCCGCGGTCTCGCGCGGCCACAGCGGGCCGGAGACCGCGTCGCCGATCTGCACCAGCAGGTCGTAGCCGCGCGCCCGCGCGTCGGCCAGCACGGCCCGCAGTGCGAGCGCGTTGCCGTGGATGTCGCTGATCGCCGCGATGCGCATGGGTCCGGCCGCCTCCGTGGTCGACTGCTTCAGTGACCGCCGATCATCCACTTGATGATGCCCTTGGCGATGAACCCGATGAAGCCGAATCCGAGCGCCAGGAACAGCACGAAGGTGCCGAACTTGCCGGCCTTCGACTCGTGGGCGAGCTGCAGGATGATGAACACCATGTACAGCATGAACGCGCCGACGCCGAAGGTCAGCCCGAACCACGCGACCTGAGCCTCGGTCAGACCGAAGGGCATCGATTCAGTCCGCCGCGCCGGCCGGCACCGGCTCGACCAGCTCGCGGTAGGCATGCCAGCTCGCATGCCCGAGCCAGGGCACGATCACCACCAGCCCGAGCATCGCGCTGAACAGCCCTGCGAGCGTCAGCAGCGCAAGCGTCGCCGCCCAGACCGCCATCGTGAACGGCTGGCCGAGCACCACCCGCCAGCTCGTCAGCACGGCGGCGAGCACCCCGACCGGGCGGTCCATCAGCATCGGCACGGCCACCACCGTCGAGGCGAAGACCGGCGCGGCCAGCACGCCGCCCAGCACCAGCCAGCCCTCGAACAGCAGCGAACCCTCGGCCAGCATGACCCGGCGCACGAAGTCGAGCGGCTCGGCGACCGGGCCGTCGGCGAAGGTGGTGATCAGCGAGGCCGAGGTCAGGACCCAGCCGGTGCCGGCGGCGGCCAGCAGCACGCCGAACAGCACGAGGCGGCCGTCTCGAGGCGCCCAGGCGGCGATCGCCGTGCGCAGCCCCGGACGTTCACCGCGCTCGAGCGCGGCGCTGATCGCATAGAGCCCGGTCGCCAGGATCGGCGCCACCAGCAGCAGCCCCGACAGCGCGCCGGACAGGCCCCAGAACTGCCGGTGCCCAAGGACCACCAGCGCCAGACCGAACGCGGCGAACGCCACGCCGTGCGCCAGGCCCGCGCCCGGGCAGCGGGTGAAGTCCTTCCAGCCGGCGGCCAGCCAGCGCAGCGGCGCGTCGGGCCCGAGTTCGCGGACCCGGTAGCGCCGGGACTGGTCGATCGCGCGGGCGGCGTGGACGCGCGCCATCTGGCCGCCCTGATCCGGCCGCCCGGTCGTGCCGTGTCAGTCGAGCGTGGTCAGCACGCGGCGCAGCTTCTCGACGATCTCGTCGATCTGCGAGGGCTCGACGATCAGCGGCGGCGACATCGCGATGATGTCGCCGGTCGTGCGGATCAGCAGGTCCTGCTCGTGGAAGGCGCGGGTGAACGCGTCGAACGCACGGGTGCCGGGGGCGCCGGGGCGCGGCGCCAGCTCGATCGCGCCGATCAGGCCGATGTTGCGCACGTCGATCACGTTCGGGCAGTCGCGCAGCGAGTGGACCGCCTCCTCCCAGTGCGACGCGAGCGTCGCGGCACGGGTGAGCAGCCCCTCGTCCTGGTAGACGTCGAGCGTGGCGATGGCGGCCGCGCAGGCCAGCGGGTGCGCCGAGTAGGTGTAGCCGTGGAAGAGCTCGATCGACTTCTCGGGCCCCTGCATGAAGGTCTCGTAGATGCCGCGGCGCGCGAACACCGCGCCCATCGGCACCGTGCCGCTGGTGATGCCCTTGGCGACGGTGACCAGGTCGGGCACGACGCCGAAGTGCTGCGAGGCGAACGGCGAGCCGAGCCGCCCGAAGCCGGTGATGACCTCGTCGAAGATCAGCAGGATGCCGTGCTTCGAGGTGATCTCGCGCAGCTTCTGCAGGTAGCCGACCGGCGGGATCAGCACGCCGGTGGAGCCGGCCACCGGCTCGACGATGACCGCGGCGATGGTCGACGGATCGTGCAGGGTGACGAGGCGCTCGAGCTCGTCGGCGAGGTGCGCGCCCCAGGTGGGCTGGCCCTTGCTGAACGCGTTGTGCGCGAGGTCGTGGGTGTGCGGCAGGTGGTCGACGCCGGCGAGCATCGAACCGAAGTGCTTGCGGTTGCCGGCGATGCCGCCGACCGAGATGCCGCCGAAGCCGACACCGTGGTAGCCGCGCTCGCGGCCGATCAGGCGGGTGCGCTGGCCCTCGCCGCGCATGCGGTGGTAGGCGAGCGCGATCTTGAGCGCCGAGTCGACGGCCTCGGAGCCGGAGTTGGTGTAGAAGACCTGACCGAACTCGGGCGGCAGGATCTCGAGCAGCCGGTTCGACAGCTCGAAGGCCAGCGGGTGGCCCATCTGGAAGGTCGGCGCGAAGTCCATCGTCGCGGCCTGGCGCTGGATCGCCTCGACGATCGGCGTGCGGCAGTGGCCGGCGTTGGTGCACCACAGGCCTGCGACCGCATCGAGGATCCTGCGGCCGTCCGGCGTCCAGTAGTGCATGCCCTCGGCGCGGGCGAGCATCCGCGGCGCCGACTTGAAGTGCCGGTTCGCGGTGAACGGCATCCAGAAGGCTTCCATGTCGTGGCCGGCGTCGATGTCGACGGGCTGGGCGAGGTCCTTCGTGCGGGCGATGTCGTTCATGCTGGCTCCAGGGGGTCGGGCGCGGGCGGGGATCCGTCGACTATAGCAAGCGGGCGGTGGCGGGGCCACGCCGGCGGTGGAACGGCGGCTGTGCCGCGGCGGACCGGCGGCATCGGCCCCCGGACGGTGGCCTGACCAGGCCCGGACCGCACCCGGACCGGCCCTAGCCCTCGTCCGCGACCGCGCCCGGCGCCGGCGCGTCGAGCGCCTCGACGTCGCGCCGCAGCACCCAGAGCAGCAGCAGCCCCGGCAGCGCGGCGATCACCGTGACCACGAAGAAGCTCGGCCAGCCGAAGGCCTCGACCATCACGCCCGAGGCGGGGCCGACGTAGACCCGCCCGACCGCCGCCAGCGCCGACAGCAGCGCGTACTGCGCGGCGGTGAAGCGCCGGTCGGTCAGCGCCATCAGGAAGGCGACGAAGGCCGCGGTGCCCAGGCCGCCGCACAGGTTCTCGACGCCGATCGCGGCCGTCATCAGCGCATAGCTCTTCGGGCTGACCGCCAGCAGCCAGTAGCCGAAGTTCGACACCGCCTGCAGCACGCCGAACCACATCAGCGCCCGCCACAGGCTGATCTTCGCGAGCAGCGCGCCGCCGGCGAGCGCCCCGACGATGGTCGCCACCAGCCCGAGCACCTTGTTGACCGCGCCGACCTCGGTGGCGGTGAAGCCCGCGCCGCGGATCAGGAAGGCGGTCGACAGGCTGCCGGCGAAGGCGTCGCCGAGCTTGTAGAGCACGATGAGCGCGAGCAGCCCCACCGCGCGGCGGCGGGTGAAGAACGCATCCCAGGGCTCGACGAAGGACGGGAAGCCGGCGCGGCGCGCCGCCCACAGCGCGGCACCGAACGCCCCCATCAGCGCGAGCGTGTCGGCACCGAGCCGGGCGAAGCGGTCCGGCCGCTCGGGCAGCAGGGCGCGCGTCGCGGCGTCGAGCAGCCACCAGGCGAGCCCGCCTGCGACGACCATCGCGACGAAGCCGCGCCACTCGCGGCGGGCGTCGCTGCGGATGCGCGCGTCGTCGGTCGGCGTGCGCGGCGCGAGCAGCGTGATGCCCGCCATCACGACGAAGAGCACGCCCATCACCCGGAAGGTGTTCGGCCAGCCCAGCCACTGGTCGGCGAGGATCAGCGCCAGCCCGCCCGAGACCAGCATCGCCAGGCGGTAGCCGAGCACCGACACCGCGGCGCCCGCTCCGCGTTCGGCCGGCTCGAGCAGGTCGGCGCGGTAGGCGTCGAACACCACGTCCTGCGAGGCCGACAGGAAGGCGATCGAGACCGCGATCACGCCGAGCATGCCGATCGAGGTCTTCGGATCGAAGCTGGCCATGCCGAAGCAGGCGAGCGCGAGCAGCAGCTGGGTGATCAGCAGCCAGGCGCGGCGTCGGCCGAGGAACGGCGGCTCGAACCGGTCGAGCAGGGGCGCCCAGACGAACTTGAAGGTGTACGGCAGCCCCGCCAGCGCGAAGATGCCGATCGTCTTGATGTCGATGCCCTCGACGGTGAGCCAGGCCTGCAGCGTGCCCGAGGAGAGCGCCAGCGGCAGTCCGCTCGCGAAGCCGAGGCCGAGCATCGCCGCGATCCGCCCGGACGCGAACACCTGGGCGAGCGGGGCGAGGGAGGCGCGGACGGCTGGCATGGCGGCGAGGCAGTGTAGCAGCGGGTCCGGTGCGCGGACCCGGTCCGCCGACCCGCGGCGCGGCAGGGCGGCCCGCATGCGGCCCCTGTGCTCGGGCGGACCGCGATGGCACCCGGCGACGGCGGTGCTAGGCTGCAGGCATGAGCGGCTCACCTCGTCGGGAACCTCGTCGGGAATCGTGCGGCGCCCGCCCGACGGCCCGTGCCGTCGCGGCGGCGCTGGCCTGCGTGCTCGCGTTCGCCCAGTCGCCGCCGAGCGCGCTCGCGCAGGCGCCCGCCGCCGCGTCCCGCCCGATGGCCGACGGCGAGGCCGAGGCGCGCAAGCGCGAGGCGCTGTCGCAGGACGAGGGCATCGCGGTCCCCAAGCGGAGCCGCATCGCCTCGCTCGCGAACGCGCAGCGGATCGAGGCGCAGGCGGTCACGCAGTACGGCCAGCTGCTCAAGCAGGCCGCCGCGCAGGGCGCGCTCGCACCGGCCGACTATCCGCCGCGGCAGCGACTCGAGCAGATCGCCCGACGGCTCGTGCCGCACACGCGGCGCTTCAGCGAGCGCAGCGACGACTGGCGCTGGGAGGTCAACCTGCTCGGCTCGAAGCAGGTCAATGCCTTCGTGATGCCGGGCGGCAAGATCGCGTTCTACACCGGCATCATCGACCGGCTCAGGCTCACCGACGACGAGATCGCGATGATCATGGGGCACGAGATGGCGCACGCGCTGCTCGAGCACGGCCGCGAGCGCGAGGGGCAGGCCCGGCTCGCCCAGATCGCCACGGTCGGCGCCTCGGTGTTCTCGCAGATCCTGGGCTACGGCGACCTCGGCGGACAGCTCGCCTCGGGCGCCTCGCAGCTCACGCTGCTGAAGTTCAGCCGCGGCGACGAGGCCGAGGCCGACCTCGTCGGCATGGACGTCGCCGCGCGGGCCGGCTACGACCCCCGGGCCGCGGTCAAGCTCTGGCAGAAGATGTCCGCGCTCGGCGGCGGCCAGGGCCAGCCGCCGCAGTTCCTGTCGACCCACCCGGCCCATGCCACGCGGATCGACACGATCCGCGCCGCGCTGCCCAAGGTGATGCCGCTGTATGCGAGGGCGAAGGGCGTGGCGCCCGACGCGATTCCGCCCTATGCGTCGAACTGGGGCGAGCCGGTGAAGTGATGCGGGCGAGGCGGCGCGCGTCCTGCGAAGCGCGCCGCTGCCCCGTCCTCAGTCCCGGATCTGGATGAGCTTGCCGGTGTCGGTCAGCAGGTAGAGGTAGCCGTCCGGCCCCTGCGCGACATCGCGGATGCGCTCGGCCAGCGAGGCGAAGAGCTTCTCGCGCCCCACCTCGCGGCGCCCCGCGGCGTCGAGCTGCACGCGCCAGAGCGCCGTGCCGGCGAGCGCGCCGAAGAACAGGTGACCGCGCCACTGCGGGAACTTGGTGCCGGTGTAGAAGATCAGGCCCGCGGGCGCGACCGAGGTCGGCGTCCAGGTGCTGATCGGCTCGAGGAACGCGGGCGCGTGCGCCCCGCCGCCGATCGCGCAGCCATTGCCCACCGGATCGCCGTACTGGCAGCCGTAGCTGACGTTCGGCCAGCCGTAGTTGCCACCGGCGGTCACGAGGTTGAGCTCATCGCCGCCCTGCGGGCCGTGCTCGTTGATCCACAGCGCACCAGTCTCGGGATGGACGGCGGCGCCCTGCGGGTTGCGGTGTCCCCAGCTCCACAGCCCGGCCCGGCCGCCGGCGGGCGTCGGATTGCCGGAAGGGATCGTGCCGTCGCGGTTGATCCGGACCACCTTGCCGAGCGTCGTGGTGACGTCCTGCGCGGGGCTGCCCTGACCACGTTCGCCGAGGGTCACGAACAGGGTCTTGTCGGGACGGAAGGCGATCCGGCTGCCGAAGTGCACGCCCGAATTGGCGATCTTCGGGGCCTGGCGGAAGATGACCGCCACGTTCTGCAGGGTCGTGCCCACGAGGCGGCCCCGACCGACCGCCGCGCCGACCATGCCGGCCTCGGCGCCCGAGCCCTGCTCGGCGAAGGTGAAGTAGACCCACGGCGAGGTCGCGAAGTCGGGATCCAGCGCGACGTCGAGCAGGCCGCCCTGCCCGGTGGTACTGACTGCGGGCAGGCCGCTGACCGTCGACACCACGCTGCGGCCGTCGGCCGAAAGGATCACCAGGCTGCCGCCCCGCTGGGTGACCAGCATGCGGCCGTCCGGCAGGAAGGTCATGCCCCACGGCGACTGCAGCGTGGTGTTGAGCACGACCGTCTTCGGCGTCACCGGCGCGAGCACCGGGGCGGGGCCGGGTGCCGGCGCGGGCGCCGAGGCGACTGCGGTCGAGCCGCCCGCGGGCGCAGCCGCGGTGCTCGCGGCCGCCGCCGCGGCGGCATCGTCCGTCGGCGTGAGGTTGGCATCGGCGGCCGTGGGGGCGCCGGTCTGAGTGTCTTCGCTACCGCCGCAGGCGGCCAGGGAGATCAGGCAAGCCGCGAGCAGCGCGGCGCGTCCGAAGTTTGCGTGTCGCATCGATACCTCCAGCTGACGCAAATAGGGTCGGCGCAGGGTAAGCGCGGGGTCGGGCTGTCGGGGCGATTTGGGGCTGTCCGACCGACGGACGCGCGGATCGGGCGAACGAGCGTCCGGCCACGCTTGTCTGCGCGGCCCTCGAGCAACGAGGGACTCGCCTGCGAGGAGGTCGCTTCCGGAGACGGTCGGCGCCGAGGAGGTCGGCGCCAGGCGGGGCCTGCATCGGGGGGCACGGCCCCGCACGGCAGGGCCCCGAGGCCCCGCCCGCTCGCACCCCTCAGGCGGGGGTGGCGTAGTCGATCGTCAGCGGCGCGTGGTCGGAGAAGCGCTGCGCGGTGTAGATCTCGGCGCGGGTCGCGGTCTGCGCGATGCCCGGCGTGGCGATCTGGTAGTCGAGCCGCCAGCCGACGTTCTTCGCCCAGGCCTGGCCGCGATTGCTCCACCAGGTGTAGCGCTCGGGCGCCGGGTCGACGCGACGGAAGACATCCACGTAGCCGTGGTCGTCGAACAGCCGCGTGAGCCAGGCGCGCTCCTCGGGCAGGAAGCCCGAATTCTTGCGGTTGCTCTTCCAGTTGCGCAGGTCGATCTCCTTGTGGGCGACGTTCCAGTCGCCGCACAGCACGAGCTCGCGGCCGCTCGCCCTGAGCTCGAGGAGGTGGCGCTCGAAGCGCTCCATGAAGCGGAACTTCGCCGCGAGCCGTTCGGGCGAGGACGCGCCCGAGGGCACGTAGACGGAGATCACCGTGTAGGCGCCGAAATCGGCCTCGACGTAACGGCCCTCGGCATCGAACTCGTCGCACCCGAACCCGGCCTGGATCGCGCGCGGCGCCCGCTTCGCAGAGAGCCCGACGCCGCTGTAGCCCTTCTGCTGCGCAAAATGGAAATGCCCGGTGCCCGGCCCGAGCGCGCGCATCGCGTCGTCGAGATCGGCGTCGTGCGCCTTGACCTCCTGCACGCAGACGACGTCGGCGTCCTGCGCCGCGATCCACTCGGGAAAGCCCTTGCGACAGGCGGACCGGATGCCGTTGAGGTTGAGCGAGACGATGCGGAGCATGGTGGTAGAGTCGCGGCCCATGGACGAGCGTCAGCAGTTTATCCGCTTCGCACTCGGCGCCGGCGTGCTTCGCTTCGGCAGCTTCCGCACCAAGGCGGGCCGCGATTCGCCGTACTTCTTCAATGCCGGCCTGTTCGACGACGGCGAGCGCCTCGGCGCGCTCGCGGGCTTCTACGCGCAGCGCCTGCTGCGGGCCGAACGCGACGGCGAGTGCGGCTTCGACATGCTGTTCGGGCCGGCGTACAAGGGCATCACGCTGGCCTCGAGCACCGCGGTCGCGCTCGCGCGCGAAGGTCGCAACGTCTCCTTCGCGTTCAACCGCAAGGAGGCCAAGGACCACGGCGAAGGCGGCACCCTGGTGGGCGCGCCGCTCAAGGGCCGCGTGGTGATCGTCGACGACGTGATCTCGGCGGGCACTTCGGTGCGCGAGTCGGTCGAACTGATCCGTGCCCAGGGCGCGACGCCGGCAGCGGTGCTCATCGCCCTCGACCGCCAGGAGCGCGGCGGCACCGCCGAGGCGCCGACCGCGACCTCGGCGACGCAGGAGGTGGCGCGGCTCTACGGCATTCCGGTGCTGTCGATCGCCTCGCTCGCCGACCTGCTCGGCTTCCTCGATGCGGCCGACGCGCACGCCGCACCCCACCTCGCGCACCGCGCCGCCATCGCGGCCTACCGCGCGCGCTACGGCGTGACCGACCTGGCCTGAGACCGGGGGCGCTGCCCCGCCTGTGCTGTCCATCGCCATGCCCCGATGTCGGTCCTCACGGACCGGACATCCGGCAATCGGCGTGCCCGGCCCGGTGGCGGGGCGTCAGCGGTCAGCGGGGGGGTACCGCCGCCACCCGCAGGCTCAGCCGGCGCGGCCGGGTGCCGAGCCCGGCACCGTCGAGCTCGAGCACCAGCTCGCCCTCGCCCGGACGACGGGCCTCGAACACGAACACCTGCCACAGGGGCGCGGGCACGGCGGCGCTTCCCGGTGCGCCCGGCGGCCACACCGGCCCGCTGTATCGGCCGGTCTGCGCGAGCATCGGCGGCTGCCCGAGCAGCACCCAGCCCTGCCCGGAGGCCGAAGGCACCCGCAGCGTCACGGCGATCGAGTCGCCGACCGGCAGCTCGACGCGACGGCCGTCGTCGGCTTCGGTGAACCGCAGCACGATCCACTCCGGGACCGGCGCCGCCAGCTCGGCCACCGCCGGTCCGTCGAGCGCGA
>CAIUGQ010000412.1 GCA_903898725.1 uncultured Burkholderiales bacterium
CCCCCGACATCGCCCCCGGCACCGCCCCCGACATTGCCCCCGACATCGCGCTGCCCGCACTGCGCCGTGCGCTGTGCGATGCGATCCGCGAAGGCCGCCTCGACCTCGCCACCCCCGGCCTCGCCGATCACCTGTGGGCCGACGTGCTGGCCCGGGTCGCGATCGACCAGCCCGCCTACCCGAGCTTCGTCCGCGAAGCCGCCCGTGCCACCGACCGGACCCCAGACTGATGGACTTCGACCTGCCCGCCGACCTCGTCGCCTACCTCGCCGAGCTCGACGCGTTCATCGCCGCCGAGATCGCGCCGCTCGAGGCCGCCGACGACAACATCCGCTTCTTCGACCACCGCCGCGAATGGGCGCGCACCGACTTCGAGGCGGGCGGCCTGCCGCGCGCCGACTGGGAGGCACTGCTCGCCGAGGCGCGCCGCCGGGCGGACGCCGCCGGTCACTACCGCTTCGCGCTGCCGCGCGAGTGGGGCGGCCAGGACGGCTCGCACCTGGCGATGACCGTGATCCGCGAGCACCTCGCGGCGCGGGGCCTGGGCCTGCACAACGACCTGCAGACCGAGCACTCGATCGTCGGCAACCAGCCGCTCGCGCTCGCGCTGCGCGACTTCGGCACGCCCGAGCAGCGCGAGGCCTTCATCCCCGGGCTGCTCGCCGGCCGCCTGCGGATGAGCTTCGGGCTGACCGAGCCCGAGCACGGCTCGGACGCGACCCATATGGAGACGCGGGCAGTGCCCGAAGTGCGCGGCGGCGTGGCCGGCTGGCGCATCGACGGCGAGAAGATGTGGACCACCGGCATGCACACCGCCTCGCACTGCCTGACCTTCGCGCGCACCAGCGGCGAGGCCGGGCAGGCGCGTGGCATCACCGCGTTCGCCGTGCCCACCGACACGGCGGGCCTGAAGGTCGAGGAGTACCTCTGGACCTTCAACATGCCGACCGACCACCCGCGTGTCAGCTTCACCGACGTATGGGTGCCGTCGGACGCGATCGTCGCCGGCCTCGACACCGGCCTGCGCGTCGCCCAGCACTTCGTGCACGAGAACCGGATCCGCCAGGCGGCCTCGAGCCTCGGTGCCGCCGACTTCTGCGTGCGCGAGTCGGTCGCCTACGCGAACGCCCGCAAGCCCTTCGGCAAGCCGCTGTCGGTCAACCAGGGCATCCAGTTCCCGCTGGTCGAGCTCGCCACGCAGATCGAGATGCTGCGGCTGCTGATCCGCAAGACCGCCTGGGAGATGGACCGCATGCCCAAGCCCGAGGTCGAGAAGAAGCTGTCCGACCGCGTGTCGATGTGCAACTACTGGGCGAACCGGCTGTGCTGCGAGGCCGCCGACCGGGCGATGCAGGTGCACGGCGGCCTGGGCTACTCGCGCCACAAGCCCTTCGAGCACATCTACCGCCACCACCGCCGCTACCGGATCACCGAGGGTTCCGAGGAGATCCAGATGCGCAAGGTCGCCGGCCACCTGTTCGGCTTCATGGGAGCGACGCGATGAACGCGCCGCTGCCGCCGTTCCGCCACATCCCCTGGCCCGAGCGCGACATCGAGGTCGATCGTCGCGACGACGGCACGATCGTCATGCGCTCGCGGGTGCCGCTGAACCCGTACCCGGACCACGTGCCGAGCCTGCTGCGCCGCTGGGGCACCGAGGCGCCCGAGCGCACCTGGCTCGCGCAGCGGCGCGGCCCCGAGCGCGCGTGGCGGCGCGTGTCCTACGGCGAGGGCCTCGCCACCGTCGACGCCGTCTCGCAGGCGCTGATCGACCACGGCCTCGGTCCCGATCGGCCGGTGATGATCCTGTCGGCCAACTCGCTCGAGCATGCGCTGCTGACGATGGCCGCGATGCAGGTCGGCGCGCCGGCCGCGCCGGTCTCGCCCGCCTACTCGCTGGTGAGCCGCGACCACGCGAAGCTGCGCCACGTGTTCGAGCTGGTGCGGCCCGGCCTGGTGTTCGTGCAGGACGGCCCGCCCTTCGACCGCGCGCTGGCCGCGCTCGACCTGTCGGGCGTGACCGTCGTGCACGTCGAGCGCGCCCCCACCGGCGTGGCGAGCCTGGCCTGGGACACGCTGGCTGCCACGCGTCCGACCGCTGCGGTCGCCGAGCGCCTGGCCGGCATCGGCCCCGAGACCGTCGGCAAGCTGCTGTTCACCTCCGGCTCCACCGGCATGCCGAAGGCCGTGCCGAACACGCAGCGCATGATGTGCGCGAACCTGGTGATGTACCTGCAGTGCCGGCCGCGCGATCCGTCCGACCCGCCGCCGCACCTGCTCGACTGGCTGCCCTGGAATCACACCATGGGCGGCAACGCGCTGTTCAACCCGGTGCTGGCCGACGGCGGCACGCTGCACATCGACGACGGCCGGCCGGTGCCGGGTCAGTTCGACGAGACCGTGCGCAACCTGCACGAGGTCGCGCCGACCTACATGAGCAACGTGCCGGCGGCCTGGGCGATGCTCGCCACCGCGCTCGAGGCCGACGAGGTGCTCGCCGCGCACTTCTTCTCGCGCCTGCGGCTGATGGGCTACGGCGGCGCGACGCTGCCCGACGACCTGTACCGCCGCCTGCAGGCGCTCGCCATCCGCCACACCGGCCGGCGCATCGTGATGGTCACCGGCTGGGGCTGCACCGAGACCGCGCCGACCGCGACCTCGACCTACTGGAACACCGAGCGCGTCGGCCTGATCGGACTGCCGTACCCGGGCATCGATCTCAAGCTCGTGCCCGTCGGCGGCAAGTTCGAGCTGCGCATCCGCGGCCCGATCGTGATGAAGGGTTACCACCGCCAGCCAGAGCTGACGGCGAAGGCGTTCGACGACGAAGGCTTCTACATGATCGGCGACGCGGCCACTTTCGTGGATCCGTCCGAGCCATCGGAGGGGCTGGTGTTCGCGGGGCGCGTCGTCGAGGACTTCAAGCTGACCTCCGGCACCTTCGTGCACGTCGGCACCCTGCGCGTGGCCTCGATCGCCGCGGCCTCGCCGGTGATGCAGGACGCGCTCGTCGCCGGCCAGGACCGGCCGTACGTGGGCCTGCTCGCCTGGCCGAACGTCGCCGCATGCCGCGTGGTCGCGGGTCTGCCCGACGCCGAGGTCGATGCGCTGGTGCGGCACCCGGCGGTCATCGCGTGCCTGCGCGACGGGCTGCGCGCGATGAACGCGGCGGCCGGCGGCTCGAGCGGCCGCGTGGGCCGCGTGATGCTGCTCACCGAGCCGCCGTCTGTCGACGGCAACGAGATGACCGACAAGGGCTACGTGAACCAGCGCGCCGGGCTGGAGCGGCGAGCGGCATGGGTCGAGCGGCTGTACGCGGCGACGCCGGGCGAGGACGTGATCGTGATCGACTGATCCGGCTGGGGCCGATCGCCGTCAGAGCAGCTTGACGATGCCTGCCAGCAGCGCGGTCTGCGCGGTCAGGGCGCCCAGCATCCACTTGAGGAGCTCGGTCTTCGACTCGGCGATGCGGGCGGAGAGGTTCGCGTTCACCTCGTTGATTCGACCGGAGAGGTTCGCGTTCACTTCGTTGATGCGGCCGGCGAGGTTCGCGTTCGCTTCGTTGATGCGGCCGACGAGTCCGGCATTCACTTCGTTGATCCGTGCATCGCCGGCGGCGATTCGCTCGCGGCAGGCGCCGATCTCCCTGGCCAGCCGGGTCTCGAGCTCCGCCAGGTCGCGTTTTGTCGCGAGCACCTGCGCGTGCAGCGAATAGCGCGCGTCGATGGACCGGTCGAACGATTCGACGACCGCGCGGGCCCGCTCCGGCGAGATGCCGACGGACAGCAGGGCTTCCAGCAGGGCGGTGTCGAAGGTTCCCATCGGCGAAAGCATAGTCATGCGGTCGCGACCCGGCAATCGGCCGGATGGCCGAAGGCCCGTGGTGGCCATGGAACGGGCGCGCCCGGCAGGCGTACCGGCGCGTTAGCATCCGCCACCGGCCGACCGAGCCGGACCCCGTGGAGAAACCCGTGCGCCTGACCCTGACATCCCGCCTCGCCGCCGCCGCGGCGGCCCTGCTGCTGTCCGCCTGCTCGTCGATGATGCCCGTGCCCGACGTGCCGCAGCGTGCCGGCACCGACAACCCGCCGCGCTCGATCCTGTATGTCGGCAACAGCTTCATGTACTACAACAACAGCCTGCACACGATGGTGCTGCAGATCGCGCGCACGATGCCCGACCCCAAGCGCGCCGCCCACCGGGCGACCTCGCTGACCATCAGCGGCTCGGGCATCGACTGGCACGACGTGGCCGCGTACATGAAGCCCGACGCCATCGGTCGCTACTCGTTCATCGGCGACAACGAGATCCGCTTCAACCCGCCCGGCCGGCAGTTCGATGCGGCGATGCTGATGGACTGCAGCCAGTGTCCGGTCCATCCGCAGCTGCGCCCGGTCTTCTTCGAGTTCGCCAAGAAGCACTCCGATACCCTGCGGCGCAACGGCGTCGAGCCGATGTTCCTGATGACCTGGGCCTACCAGGACAAGCCCGAGATGACGCAGGGCCTGGCCGACGCCTACACCGAGGCCGGCCGCCTCAATCGCGCGCACGTCATTCCCGCCGGACTCGCGTTCGCCCGCTCCATCGCCAAGCGCCCCGATCTGAACCTGTACGTGGCCGACAAGCGGCATCCGAGCCCGGCCGGCTCCTATCTGACCGCAGCGACGATCGTCGCGTCGGTCTACGGCGTCAGCCCGGTCGGCGCGACGTTCACCGCGGGCCTCGATCCGGCCGTCGCGCGTCACCTGCAGGAGACGGCGCTGGAAACGGTTCAGGCCTACCGGCGCTGAACGCCTGGTATCCGACGCGGCGTCGTCGGCGGTAGCATGAGGGCGACGGCGGCACGAGCCCGCCGCGCCCCCTGCGACCGGTCCTCCGGTCCTCGGGCACGACCGACACGAGAGGAGACATCCCGATGACCCGCTTCCGTCCGAAGGGCGCCGACGCGTCCGCGTCCGCCCTGTCGCCCGACAGCCGCCCCGCCTCGATCGCCCGTCGCGCGCTCGTCGGTGCGCTGCCGGCCGCCGCGCTGCTCGCGGCCGCGCCGCGCGTGCGCGCGCAGCCTGCGGGCTGGCCGAACAAGCCCATCCGGATGATCGTCGGCTACACGCCCGGCGGCTTCACCGACAACATGGCGCGCACCGTCGGCGAGCCGCTCGGCCGCGTGCTCGGCCAGCCGGTGGTGTTCGACTACAAGCCCGGCGCCAACAGCATGATCGGCACCGAGATGCTGGTGAAGTCGGCCCCCGACGGCTACACGCTGACCACCGTCATCGCCGCGCACTCGGCCAACCCGTCGCTGTACCCGAAGATGGCGTTCGATGCGCAGGCCGACGTCGTGCCGGTCGCGCTGACCGGCATCGCGCCGCTGATCCTGTGCGCGCACCCGGGCTTTCCGCCGACCACCTCGGCCGAGCTCGTCGAGTACGTGCGCGCCCGCCCCGGCCAGTTCAACTTCGGCTCGAGCGGGCAGGGCGCGGCCGCCCACCTCGCGATGGAGCAGTTCATGGCGCAGCACGGGCTGAAGATGCAGCACGTGCCGTACAAGGGCACGCAGCCCGCGCTCACCGACCTGGGCGGCGGGCAGATCCAGCTGATGTTCGACACGCCGCTGTCGCTGGTGCCGCAGGTGCGCGCCGGGCGCATCCGCTCGCTCGGCATCGCCAACGACAAGCGCCTGGGCGGCTACCCGGATGTCGCGACGATGGGCGAGGGCGGCGTGCCCTTCACCGCGAACACCTGGTCGATGGTGCTGGCACCGGCCAAGACGCCGCGCGAGCTGGTGCAGCGGCTCAATGCCGAGATCCGGAAGATCCTGGAGTCGGCGGAGGTCCGCACGCGACTGGAGAGCACGGGCATCGTGCCGGGTTCGGGCACGGCGGAGGACGCGGCCGCGTTCCTCGCGTCCGAGGTCGAGCGCAATGCGAAGGTGGTGAAGGCGGCGGGGATCCGGCTCGACGGCTGATCAGGCCTCGAGCGCGCCGGCGAGGAAGTCGCGGACCGCAGGGTCCCGGGTCAGGGTGAGCGCGGTCTGCATCGCCTCGGCGGCCGCCGGCCGGTCGCCGGTCGCGGCCAGCGACATGGCGAGCGTGACCCAGTACGGCTGGTAGCCCGCGACCTCGGCGGCGACGAGCCGACGCAGGATGCCGAGCGCCTGCCCGGGCTCGCCGGCGTCGAGCCGCGCGGCGGCCTGGGACACCAGGACACCCACGCTCGGCGCCCGTTCGGCCAGCAGGCCGTAGAGCGTCGCGAGCGCCGCGTGCTCGGTGCGGCCGGTGATCGGACGCTGGGCGTGCACCGACTGGATCGCGGCCTCGCACTGGTAGCGTCCGAACACGCCCGACCGCGACGCCGCGGTGAGCTGGCCTTCGGCCTCGATGATCATGTCGCGCGACCACAGCCGGGCGTCCTGCCGACCCAGCGGCACGAAGCGGCCCTCGGCGTCGCGCCGGGCCGCGCGTCGGGACTCGCAGTACAGCATCAGCGCCAGCAGGCCGCGTGCCTCCGGCTCGGCGGGCAGCAGCGACACGAGCAGGCGCCCGAGGAAGAGCGCCTCCCCCGCCAGGTCCCCGGCACCCGGATCGGCGCCGGCGACCGTGTCCCAGCTGGTGCCGTAGGCCGCATAGACGGCATTGAGCACGTCGCCGAGCCGCTCCGGCATGTCCTCGGCGCCCGGCAGCTCGAAGCGCAGCCCCGAGTCGCGGATCTTGGCCTTCGCGCGCACCAGCCGCTGCCCCATCGTGGCCGGGGCGACGAGGAAGGCCGAACCGATCTGCACCGCGTCGAGCCCCAGCACCGTCTGCAGCATCAGCGGCGTGCGGATGGCCTCGTCGATGGCGGGGTGGGCACAGACGAACAGCAGCTTGAGCCGGTCGTCGGGCAGGTCCGGCGCCTCGGGTGCGAAGCCGTCGTGCAGCAGGGCCAGCTCGATCGCCGACGCGTCGACGACGCTCCGATGCCGCGCCGCGTTGCGCAGCGTGTTGCGCGCCGCGGTCATCAGCCAGGCATCGGGATTGTCCGGGACGCCGGTCTCGGGCCAGGTCCGCAGGGCCGCCACGAAGGCCTCGGAGAGGGCGTCCTCCGAGGCCGCGATGTCCCGGGAGCGCGCGACCAGGATCGACAGCAGCCGGCCGTAGGAGGCACGCGCCGCCGTCTCCGCCGCGCGTCGCGCGTCCCGCATGCTCAGGCGGCAGGCGGCGGCATGACCGGCCGGACCTCGACCGCGGCGCTCGCGGCCGCGGGGGCGCGCGCCGCCCAGTCCAGCGCCGTGTCGAGGTCGGGCACCTCGATCACGAAGTAGCCGGCGAGCTGCTCCTTGGCGTCGGCGAAGGGGCCGTCCTGCACCAGTCGCTTGCCGTCGCGCACGCGCACCGTGGTGGCGGTGTGGGGGGGCTGCAGGCCGTCGCCGTTGACGATGATGCCGGCCTGCGCCAGCGCCGCGATGTAGGCGCTCCAGCCGCCCCAGTAGGCGCCCGCATGCGCCGGGTCGTTGCGCTTGGCGAATTCGCTCTCGGTCTCGGTGAAGATCAGCATGTACTGCATGGTCGACATCCTTTCGTCGTGTTTGGATCGAGGGGCGGGGGCGCGGGATGCGCCCTCCTGATCGCCTCTCGATGGGATGACACGCGAGGCCCGTCGATTTCGACAGTCGGCGAAAGAATAATGATGCCTGCCCGCGGCGGGCCCGTGGAGGGCGCCCGCGAGCGTCAGTCGGCGTAGCGCCTGAACAGCGCCTGCGTGCCGTCGCGCGCGTGGCCTGCGGCCGCCAGCTCGTCGTACAGGCGGCTGGCCAGCGTCAGGCCGGGCAGGTCCAGGCCCATGCGCGTCGACTCGGCGACGGCGATGCCCAGGTCCTTGACGAAATGCTCGGTGAAGAAGCCCGCGGCGAAGTCGCCGCACAGCATCCGCGGCCCCATGTTCGACAGCAGGAAGCCGCCGGCCGCGCCACCCGAGATCGAGCCCAGCACCGCCTGCGGATCGAGTCCGGCCCGCCGCGCGTAGGCCAGGCCCTCGCAGACGCCGACCATGGTCGAGGCGATGACGATCTGGTTGGCGAGCTTGGTGTGCTGGCCGCTGCCCGGACCGCCCTGGCGCAGCACGCTGCGCCCCATCCGCGACAGCAGCGGCGCCGCGAGGTCGAAGGCGGCCTGGGTGCCGCCGACCATGATCGACAGCGCCGCGTCGCGCGCGCCGACGTCGCCGCCGGAGACCGGCGCGTCCAGCGCATGCACGCCGCGTGCCGCGGCCGCCTCGGCGATCCGCAGCGCGAGCGCCGGGCTCGAGGTGGTCATGTCGACGAGCACGGTGCCCGCGGCTGCCGACGCGACGATCGCGCCGCTGCCGAGGTACAGCGCCTCGACGTCGGCCGGGAAGCCGACGATGGTGATCACCACGCGGCAGGCGGCGGCCAGGGCCGCGGGCGTGTCGTGCCAGGTCGCGCCGGCGGCCAGCAGCGCCTCGGCGCCGCCGCGCGAGCGGTTGTACACGTGCAGCCGGTGCCCGGCGCGCTGCAGGTGACCGGCCATGTGGCGGCCCATGATGCCGAGCCCGATGAAGCCCACGTCCAGCGCGTCGCCGCCGCTGCCGCCATCCGTTGTGCTGCTCATGCCGTGCCGTCCTCGGTGCGTGCCCGGCCCGCGCGGATCAGGTCGCGCAGCGCCATCGGCGTGAAGGGCTGGTTCTCGGCGACCACGCCGAGCGGTGCCAGTGCATCGTTGATCGCACCGGCGAGCGCGCCGATCGCGCCCATCACGCCGCCCTCGGCCATGCCCTTGATGCCCGCCGGCGTGCCCCGGCTCGGCGTGTGCATCGGGATCAGCTCGAACTCGGGCAGCTCGGCGGCGGTCGCCACCAGGTAGTCCGACAGCAGGCCGGTGAGGTTCTGCCCGGTCGCGTCGTAGACCACCTCCTCGAAGAGCGCCCCCGACAGCCCCATCGCGATCGCGCCATGCTGCTGGCCCTCGACCACCACCGGACTCATCACCGTGCCGCAGTCCTCGGCGACCAGGTAGCGCAGGATCTGGAGTCCGCCGGTGGCCGGATCGATCTCGACCTCGCAGGCGTGCGACGCGTTCGAGTACGTCATCGGCGGCGGATCGTAGGTCCGGTTGAAGTCCAGGCCCGGCGGCACGCCTGGCGGCAGCGCGGTCGGGTCCAGGTAGGCGATGCGGGCGACGTCGGCGAGGCCCAGGCCGGTGTCGGCCCAGCCGCCCGCGCCCTCGCGCTCGACGCGCCCGCCTTTCAGGCGCAGCGCGGCCGCGGCCGTGTCCGCCAGGCCGAGCCGATGCGCCGCGATCGCCAGCACCCGGGCCCTCGCGTCGCGCGCGCACAGCCACAGCACGCTGCCGCCGGCCGTGCCGCCACGCGCGCCGCGGCTGCCCATGCCGTAGGGCGCGACGTCGGTGTGGCCGAGGTGCAGGTGCACCGCCGAGGGCGCGACGCCGAGCCCGTCGGCGACGACCTGCGCGAACGCCGTCTCGTAGCCCTGGCCGGTCGCGCCCAGGCCGACCGACACGTTGACCGCGCCGCTCGGCTCGATCCGAAGCCAGCCGGCCTCGTGCCCCGACCCAGGGATGCCGGCCGACTTGTAGAAGGCCGAGCCGTAGGTGGTCGATTCGACAACGTTGCACACGCCCAGGCCGAGCAGTCGGCCGGCTGCGCGGGCCTCGCGCTGGCGGCTGCGGAAGGCGTCGTGGCCGATGCCCTCGAGGGCCGCCTCGAAGGTCCGCGCCGGTGTCACGTCGCGCAGCACCTCGCCGGTGGCCATCCGGTAGGGCAGCTCGTCGGACCGGATCATGTTCACGCGGCGAACCTGCATCGCGTCGAGCCCGAGCTCGCGGGCGACCGCGTCGAGCGTCCCGTCCATCACCCAGCTGGTGATGGCCATCGGCGCGCGCATCGGCGCATTGCCGACCTTGTTCGTCAGCACGACGCGGATGTCGTACCGATAGTCCTGGATGCGGTACGGCCCGCTCAGGATCATCGCGACCACGCGCGCCAGGTAGTTGCCCGGATAGAAGCAGTAGGCGCCGAAGTCCTCGAGGATCTCGAGCTCCAGCGCCAGCACGCGGCCCTCGGCATCGACCGCGGCGCGGGTGCGGCAGGTGTCCTCGCGCGACTGGGTCGAGGTCGACAGGTTCTCCATCCGGTCCTCGCGCCAGCGCACCGGCCGGCGCAGCGCGCGTGCGATCGCCGCGACCGCGAGCTCCTCGCGGTACAGCGCGATCTTCTGACCGAAGCCGCCGCCGACATCCGGCGAGATCACCGTGACCTGCGATTCGCTCAGGCGCAGCCGGGCGGCGAGCTGCGTGCGGTACGGATGCGGCACCTGGCTGCCGACGTGGAAGCTCAGGTGCTCGCGGCCCTCGTCCCAGACGGCGATGCAGCCGCGCGTCTCGATCGGCAGGTGGGTCTGGCGATGCTGCGAGAAGCGGGCCTCGACGATCCGGTGCGCGCCGCGCATCCGCGCGTCGACGTCGCCGAACGCGGCGTGCTGGTGCGACACCAGGTTCGAGGCGAGCGTCTCGTCGACGAGCGGCGCGCCGGGCTCGAGCGCGCGGTGCATGTCGGTGACCGCCTCGAGCACGTCCCAGTCGACCAGCACCTGCTCGGCAGCGTCCTCGGCGAGGTAGCGGTCCGCGGCGATCACGCAGGCCACCGGGTCGCCGTGGAAGCGCACGCGATCGATCGGCAGCGTGTCCATCTCCACCGGCTGCAGGCCGTCGATCGCCGGCGCCATCCGGTGCCGTGTCGTCCACTCGGCGAGCTGGCGACCGGTGACGACGGCGACCACGCCCGGCATCGCGCGCGCCGCGTCCGCATCGATCGAGACGATGCGCGCATGCGCGTGCGGCGAGCGCACGAAATGTGCATGCAGCGCGCCCGGCACCTCGATGTCGTCGATGTAGCGGCCAGCCCCGATCAGGAAGCGCCGGTCCTCCTTGCGGGGCACCGGCCGGCCGATCCAGCGCGGCTCAGCCTCGCTCATCGCTCGCTCCCTCGGTCGTCGCGGCCTCGCGCAGGCGCCGCGCGGCCTCGCGGATCGCGACGACGATGTTGTGGTACCCGGTGCAGCGGCACAGGTTGCCCGACAGCGCGTCGCGGATCTGCGCGTCGCTCGGGTCGGGGTGGTCGCGCAGGAA